>NZ_JAPFGX010000035.1:0-30482 GCF_059803575.1 Sphingomonas sp. URJC2 | reverse complement strand
CCCCACCCGGCCTCCCACAGTGTATCCTGCCGTTGGGAGGCCGGGTGGGGGTGCGGGCCGGTGCCGCCCCCGCGCCGAGAGGCGCGGCACAAACAACGCCGCCCCCGCGCCGCGAGGCGCGCGAACAAAACCGCGCAAAAAACTAGGCCTGAAGCTCGACGTCCCAATAGAGCCAGTCGCGCCAGCTTTCGTGCAGATAATTCGGGGGAAAGGCGCGGCCATGGTCCTGCAGCTGCCAGCTGGTCGGCCGATAGGGCTGTTCGTGCAGGCCCATGCCGGCTTCGCGCGGCGTCCGCCCGCCCTTTTTCAGGTTGCAGGGCGCGCAGGCGGTGGTGACATTTTCCCAGGTGGTGCGCCCGCCATAGGCGCGCGGGATGACGTGATCGAAGGTCAGGTCGCGCGCCGCGCCGCAATATTGGCAGACGAACCGGTCGCGCAGGAACAGGTTGAAACGGGTGAAGGCGGGGTGTTGCGAGGGTCTGACATATTGCTTGAGCGCGATGACCGAGGGGAGCCGCATCGCGCTGGTCGGACTTCGCACCTGCTTCTCATAGGTCTCGATGATGTCGACCCGGTCGAGAAACACCGCCTTGACCGCCGACTGCCATGGCCACAGGCTGAGCGGGTAATAGCTGAGCGGCGTGTAATCGGCGTTCAGAACCAGCGCCGGGCAACTGTCCGGGTGGCGTATGAGATCGGGATGGTACAAGCGCGCCTCTCCCTCGTTCCGACCGTGGCAATGCCCGGCCAAGATGCCGCAGGGATGACATTTGCCGGGCAAAAGGGTCAAGCCGATCCACCATGTTATCCACAGACTTGATCACACGCTTCGCCCCCAGCCCGACCGGCCTGCTGCATCCCGGCCATGCGCTGTCGGCGGTGATCGCGCATGACCGGGCGCGGGCGGCGGGCGGCCGGTTCATCGTGCGCATCGAGGACATCGATGGCGGCCGCGCGCGCGAAAGTTTTGTCGAGGCGATTCTCGCCGATCTGGCCTGGCTGGGGCTAAGCTGGGACGGCCCGGTGGTGCGCCAGTCGGCGCGGCTGGCGCTCTACGGCGCGGCACTCGACCGGCTGCGCGCGCTGGGGCTGGTCTATCCCTGTTTCTGCACCCGGGCCGATATCGCGCGCGAAATCGCGGCCAGCCAGTCCGCCCCCCATGGCCCGGACGGGCCGCTTTATCCCGGCATCTGCCGCCCGGCCGCGGGGCAGGGCAAACCCGATCTGTCGCGGCCGCATGCCTGGCGGCTGGACGTCGCCCGTGCGGCGGCACTTGCCGGCCCGCTGTTCTGGACCGACGAGCGTGCCGGGCAGGTGGCGGCGCGGCCCGATCTGCTCGGCGATGTCGTGCTTGCGCGCAAGGATGTGCCGACCAGCTATCATCTGGCGGTCGTCACCGACGATGCCGATCAGGGCGTCACGCTGGTCGTGCGCGGGGCCGATCTGTTCCACGCCACCCATGTCCACCGGCTGTTGCAGGCGCTGCTCGACCTGCCGGTGCCGGTTTATCACCATCACGGCCTGATCCTCGATGCGGACGGCCGGCGGCTGGCCAAGCGCCACGGCGCGCCGACGCTTGCCGATCTGCGGATGGCGGGGGCGGACCCGGAGATCATCACCGGGGCGATCAGAAATGGCGGTGCGCCGCTTGGATTCCGCCGCGACGATGCCTAGATAGCGGCGATGACGACGATCCTTGCCCTGCTTCTCATCGTCGCGATGCTCGCGACCCTGTTCATGCTGATCCGGGGCGTCGTGGCGTTCCTCAAAACCACCGAAGCCGATCTGAAAGCGCAAGGATCCGGGCCGAGCCAGTCGGCCCTGCGCCAGAACAAGGCGATGATGGGGCGCATCGTGTTTCAGGGCGTGGCGATCATCATCGCCGCGCTGCTGCTGCTGCTGTCGCGCTGATCTGATCCTTCCCCCGCAATGGTCAAGCTCAACCGCATCTACACGCGCACCGGCGACGATGGCACGACCGGGCTGGTCGATGGCTCGCGCGTGCCCAAAAGCGCCGCCCGGCTGGCGCTGATCGGCGATGTCGATGAAGCCAACAGCGCGCTTGGCGTCGCCATCGCCGCGCTGGGCGACGATCCGGTGGTTGCCGATCTGAAGCGCATCCAGAATGATCTGTTCGATCTGGGGGCCGATTTTGCGACTCCGGGCGAAAGCTTTGCCCCGTCCGAGATGGTGCTGCGCATCGTGCCGGCACAGGTCGCGCGGCTGGAGGCGGAGATTGACGCGATGAACGCCGATCTCGCGCCGCTCACCTCGTTCATCCTGCCCGGCGGCACGCCCGGCGTTGCCGCGCTGCATCTGGCGCGCGCCATCGTCCGCCGTGCCGAGCGCACCGCCGTGGTGGCGGCGGGGCAGGTGCCGCTCAACCCCGAGGCGCTCGCCTATCTCAACCGCCTGTCGGACCATCTGTTCGTCGCGGCGCGGCTGGTTGCCAGCCGCAATGGCGGCGACGTGCTGTGGAAACCGGGCGCGACCCGCTGAACGGCGAAGGCGCGGCGGTGCTGCGGCGCTGCGCCGATCCGGTCACGACAGTGTCGCGCGCACCGGCTATGATAGCCGTAAGATGAGTGCCGCCCGCCCTTTCCGGTCCGATCCGCCCGCGTCGGATCTCGCTGCCCGGTTTGCGCAGGTCCGCGCGCTCAGCCTCGCGCTCGTCGCCGGGCTGAGCGACGCCGATGCGACCGTCCAGTCGATGGACGATGCCTCGCCCGCCAAATGGCATCTGGCGCACACCAGCTGGTTCTTCGAAACCTTCATCCTGCGCGATCTGCCCGGATATCGGCCGTTCGATCCCGCCTTCGCCTATATGTTCAACAGCTATTACGAGGCCGAAGGCCCGCGCCACCCCCGGCCGCAGCGCGGCCTGCTGACGCGCCCGTCGCTTGACCAGATCCGCGCCTATCGCGCCCATGTCGATGCGGCGATGGACGGGATATTGGCCAGTCCGGAACCCGACCGGCACGCGCTCGTTGAGCTGGGCCTTGCCCATGAACAGCAACATCAGGAGCTGCTGCTGACCGATCTGCTGCACCTGTTCGCGCAGAATCCGCTGCATCCGGCGCTCTGGCCGCAGCGCCGCATGCCGGCGTCGCCGCCCCCGGCCATGGGCTGGCGCGACGGGGCCGAAGGGGTGGTCGAGATCGGCCATGCCGGGCCGGGCTTTGCCTTCGACAATGAAGGGCCGCGCCACCGCGTGTTGCTCGCGCCGCACCGGCTGGCCGACCGGCCGGTTACCGCCGGCGAATGGGCGGCGTTCATCGCCGACAAGGGCTATCAGACGCCTCGCTGGTGGCTGGCCGATGGCTGGGCCTTTATCCAGCGCGCGCAGATCGAGGCACCGCTTTACTGGCAGCGCGACGGCGAGGGCGGCTGGCTGAGCTTCGGGCTGGATGGGCTGCACCCGGTCGACCCTGCCGCCCCGGTCACGCATATCAGCCTGTTCGAAGCCGATGCCTTTGCCGCCTGGGCCGGGGCGCGGCTGCCGACCGAGTTTGAATGGGAAGCCGCTTTTGCCGGCGCGGACCCCATGGCAGGCAATCTGCTCGACGCCCCCGGCGCGGTGCGCCCGCTGTCCGGCGATCACGGCCCGTTCGGCGGCGTCTGGGAATGGACGGGCAGCGCCTATCGCCCCTATCCCGGCTTCCGCACCGCCCCCGGCGCGGTCGGCGAATATAATGGCAAGTTCATGAGCGGGCAGTTCGTGCTGCGCGGCGGCAGCTGCGCCACGCCGCGCGGGCATGTCCGCGCCAGCTATCGCAACTTCTTCTATCCGCATCAGCGCTGGCAGTTCACCGGCCTGCGCCTCGCTCGCGATCCATGCAGCTGACCGGCGTGCATCCGGGCGGGCGGGCGATGGCGGCCGATCCCGCCTTCCGCGCCGATGTGCTGGCCGGGTTCCGCATGCGGCCGCGCGCGATCCCGGCGCGCTGGTTCTACGACCATCAGGGCTCGCTGCTGTTCGAAAAGATCACCGCGCTGCCCGAATATTATCCGACCCGGGTCGAGACCGCCTTGCTCGCCAGTGCCGCGCCCGACATTGCCCGCGCGGTCGGGCCGGGGCGCGCGGTGGTGGAGTTCGGATCGGGCTCGTCGGTCAAGACGCCGCACATTCTGGGCGCGGTGCGCCCGGCGGCCTATGTGCCCATCGACATTTCCGGGGAGTTTCTGCGCGAATCGGCCGCGGCGCTGGCATCGGGCTTTCCACGCCTGTCGATCCTGCCGGTTGAGGCCGATTTCATGCTGCCGATCGAACCGCCGCCCGCGATTGCGGCGCTGCCCAAGCTCGGCTTTTTTCCCGGATCGACGATCGGCAATATGGTGCCGCGCACCGCGGTCAACCTGCTGCGCGCGATGGCGGAAACGCTGGGCGAGGGCGCGATGCTGCTGATCGGCATCGACCGGGTGAAGGATGTCGGCACGCTGATCGCCGCCTATGACGATGCCGCCGGGGTGACCGCGCGGTTCAATCTCAACCTGCTCCACCGCATCAACCGCGAGCTTGATGGCGACATTCCGGTCGACGGCTTTGCCCATCGCGCGCGCTGGAACGATGACGAGGCGCGCATCGAAATGCATCTGGAGGCGGTGCGCGACCTGAGCTTCACCATCGCGGGCGAGGCGTTCGCGATCGCGGCCGGCGAGACGATCCATACCGAAAACAGCCATAAATATGGCCCGCGCGAGGCGCGGCTGCTGCTGCGCGCCGGGGGATGGAGCCCGGTCAAAGAATGGACCGATGCCGATGACCAGTTCGCGCTGATCCTCGCCGAATCGCGCCCGCCCGGCACCGCGCCATAACCCGGCTGCCGATCCGCGCGTCCCGGATCGGCCAAGATGTTCGTTTGACGCAGTTTCCGCGCCGCCGGATGATCCGGCTCGGCGCGCTAAATGCGCGCGCGACATGCGCACCGCCGGGCTGGCGGGGGGCGGCCGGCCATGGCATGGAACCGGCATGAAGGCTCCGATCGGTTCGCTTGCCGAGCTGGCCAGACTGGCCGGCGTTTCCGTTTCCACCGTGTCGCGGGCGCTGGCGGGCAATCCGGCCATCCGCGCCGAAACGCGCGAGAGGATCGGCGCGCTGGCGCGCGAGCATGGCTTTCGCATCAATCAGGCTGCGCGCAATCTGCGGCTGGGGCGCACCGGCGCGATCGGCGTCGTGCTGCCGCTGGGCCATGAAACCGGCCAGCATCTGTCCGACCCGTTTTTCATGAGCCTGCTCGGCCCGCTCGCCGATGCGCTGACGGCGCGCGGGCGCGACCTGCTGTTGTCGCGCGTGATCCCCGAAGCCGATGACTGGCTGGATGCCATTGTCGATTCGGGGCGCGTCGACGGCGTGATCCTGATCGGCCAGTCGGACCAGATCGACGTGATCGAGCGTGTCGCGGCGCGCTTTCGCCCGCTGGTCGTCTGGGGGGCGGCGGTGCCCGGCTATGCGCAGCTGACCGTCGGCACCGACAATGTCGCCGGCGGCCGGATGGCGGCCGCGCATCTGCTGGCGGCGGGCCGGCGGCGGCTGGCCTTTTTTGGCAATCCGGCAGTGCCCGAATTCGCCGCCCGCTATCAGGGGTTTTGCGCCGCGCTGGCCGAGGGCGGTGGCGAGGGGCGGGTGGTGCCCGTCCATCTGACCAGCGATGCATCGGCGGGCGAGATCGCTCAATATCTCGACGGCGGACCGCCGCCCGACGGCATCGTCGCTGCATCCGACATGATCGCGATGAGCGCGATGAGCGTGCTCGGCGCGCGCGGCATCGCCGTGCCCGATCAGGTCGCGGTGATCGGGTTCGACGACATTCCGCTCGCCCGCTACACCAGTCCGCCCTTGTCGACGGTGCGCCAGCATGTCGCGCGCGGGGCGGAGCTGCTGGTCGAGCTGTTGTTCGCGCGGATCGAGGGGCGCGACGCGCGCTCGGTCACCATGGCTCCCGAACTGGTGCTGCGCGGATCAGGCTGAGGGGGTGGGGGAAGCAGGCCCGGCCGCTGCGATTTCGCCGAGTGCGACCGCGCCCAGCGGCCCCGCATCGGCCCCTAGCGCGGGGGCCGTGATCAGCCGGTTCAGCCTGTCGGGTGTGACCGGGGCCAGATAGCCGCCCAGCATCTGCGCCGTCGCCGCGCGCAGATGCGGCAGCAGCACCGCCCGCCCGCCGACGCCGCCGCCGATCAGGATGCGCTGCGGCGACAGGATCAGCAGCATGTTGGCGATCAGCGTCGCCAGTTCGGTGGCGACTACCGGCCAGATCGGATCATCGTCCCCGATTTCGTCCGCCGGCCGCCCGGTGCGCGCGGCGATGGCCGGGCCGGACACCAGCCCTTCCAGACAGGCACCATGATAGGGGCAGATGCCGGCAAAGCCCGTATCCGGCGCAATTGCCGGGCGGACATGGCCCATTTCCGGGTGCATCAGGCCGTGAAGCGGCCGGCCATTCACCACCGCGCCGCCGCCAAGGCCGGTGCCGATGGTCAGATAGGCATGGACCGACAGGCCCTGCGCCGCGCCCCAGCGTCCCTCGGCCAGCGCCGCGCCATTGACGTCGGTGTCGAGCGCGATCGGCAGGCCGAAACGGCGAAACGGCGCGATCAGGTCGACCCCCGCCCAGCCGGCTTTGGGCGTGGTCGTCAGCCGGCCGAAATCGGGCAAGGCCGGATCGAGGCAGAGCGGCCCGAAACTGGCAATGCCCAGCCCCGATATCGCCGCGCCCGCCGCCTGCCACCCAGCCAGCGCGGCGATCATCGCGCCCAGCGTCGTCTCCGGGGCTTCGGTCGGAACGCGGACGCGGTCGAGAATCCGGTTGCCCTCAGCCAGCACGGCGATGGCTTTGGTGCCGCCCAGCTCGATCCCGGCAGTGAGCGGCGCGCCCGTCATGCCAGCCATGCCCGGTCGCCGGCCAGCATCAGGTGCAGCGTCGGCGCAACCGTGCCGCCGAAACAGGCCCGCGCCTCGGCCACGCTCGCCGGCGCGCGCGGCAGGCCGATCATGTCGGCAAAACTCAGCACCTGCAGATCGGCGGTCACCCACCAGCTATAGGCCTGATGCGGCGCGGCCGGCGGGTTCGCAAACACCAGACCCGATCCGTTGAGCGGGCGATAGGGGCCGCCGATCCGCTCTGCCACCATCCCGTACAGCCCGGTCGGCCCGGCGGGGCCGGCAGGGTCGAACACCTTGGCCTGGGTCGACCAGAACAGATAATAAAGCCCGTTACGGTGGACGATGTGCGGGCGTTCCAGCTCGTTGTTCAGCCCTTCGGCGGCGATCAGCGGCGGCAGCAGCCGCCAGCCCGCGCCCTCGGCCACCGCCCAGCCGATGGCGCCGTTGAACGCCGCTGCCGACCCGCCGAGCGAGGCGGCGAACAGCAGATGGTCGCGCCCGGTTGCGGGATCGTGGAAAAAGGCCGGGTCGCGAAACGCCTTGATCGTGCCGATCGCGCCGCCCCCGGCCATGTCGGTCTGGTAGTGAACCCCGTCGGCCGCGACGGTTTCGCGCGGGAGGCTCCAGTCCCCCGGCCGCAGCCCGTCGAGCCGGGTTTCGGTGACGAACAGCCGCTGGTCAAAGCTGGTCGCCGCCTCGCCCCGCTGCCCGGCGGCGGTGAAATGCATGGCAAGGGTGACACCATCATCGGCGAGCACCGCCGATCCCGACCATTCGCGGCTGCCCGGCGAAAAGCCGTCGGGAAACAGCAGGCCGAGATCGGTCCAGCCGCCCGCCGCCGTTCGGTGCATCAGCCGCAGCCGGGCAATGCCGTGGCGGGCATCCGGGTCCGACCCCATCGGGGCGGACAGGAAGATCGCCAGCATCCCGCCCGCAACCGGGGCAATCGCGCCGCGCCGGTCCTGCACCGGCCACCAGTCCCACAGATCCGCGCCGGCCAGCAGCCGCGGCGCATCCGCCGGGCCGATCACCGGGGCTGCGGCCGGTTCGGTCAGCGCCCGCAGATGCGCGCGCGTCCAGTGGCTGGTCATGGCCGTGCCCGTGCCGTCCGGCCCGGGCAGGGCGCTATCCGCCCGGGCCGTCGCCATCAGAAGTCGAACCGCAGCGCGGCCGAGACGGTGCGGCCGTTGATCGAGCGCGCGCGCACGATGTTGTCGGCCGGGATCGCGCCTTCCTCCGCCTCGGTGAAGCCATTGACATCGAACAGATTGTTGGCGTTCAACGACAGGGTGACGCGCGGTGCCGGGCTGAACCGGGCAAAGGCGTTGACCTGGGTGAAGCCCGGCAGCTTCAGCCGGTTGTCGTCCTGCGCGAAGCTGTCGGTGGTGCCGACCATGTTCGCGCCCAGCGCGAACCGCCCGGTCTCATATTGAGCGGTCGCCTGATAGATGAAATCGGCCTGGCGGCGCGGGCGGTTGCCGGCGGTGGCCGGGTTGACCGCGTCGCGGGTGATTTCGGCATCGGTATAGGTCGCGCCCGCCGACAGGGTGAACCCGCCCCGGCGGATGCTGCCTTCCACTTCCAGCCCCCAGGCGCGGTAAGACCGGTCGAACAGCCTTTGCGTCGTCGCCTCGAAATTCTGTTCCTCGGTGCGGGCGTGGAACAGCGTGGCGTAAAGCTGGGTTCCGCCGTCGCGATATTTCACCCCGCCTTCGAGCTGGCGGACGAAATCCACCGCCAGCGCCGGGTTGCGCAGCGCGCCGGTGGTGGTGCTGACATTGTTGTCGTTGAACAGCAGCCGGTCGGCATTGGCGCGGCCGCCGCGCGCATAGCTGGCGAACAGCGCCAGCGTGTCGGCCAGCCGGTAGCTGAGGCCCAGCGAGTAGGACAGGTAATCATAATTGTAATCGACCGGGGCCGGGCTGCCGAGCGGGACGACCGCGCTCAGCTGTTCGGCGGGCGAGATGCTGCCATTGCCGTCGACATCGACCGGCCGGGTGCCGACGCGCCCGCCGCCCAGATCCGCGCCGAAGGTCGTGCCGCGCGCGCGGCCGAAATCGTAACGCAGCGCGCCATCGACCGACAGCTTGCCGAACCGCATGTTGAGCGAGGCGAAAGGCGCGTTGGTGTCGTAGCTCAGATCATAGACGCGCCGGCAGCAGCCGCCGAAAAAGCTCGCGCCATAGGCGACGGTGCCGTTGTCGGTGACCGCCGCGCCGCCGGCGGTGCGGATGTCGATCAGCCCGGCATTGCCGCCGCCGCGCACTTCCAGCAGGTGCGACGTCCACAGCCAGTCGGTCGCGATCTCCTGCCGCGACTTGTAGAAGCCGAAGGTCACCGCACCCTCGCCGCCGCCGATCGACAGATCGCGGGTCAGGCGCAGATCATTGGTGATGTTATCAAGGCTGTTGAGCCGGGTGTTGAACAGCACGACGCGCGCAACGAGCGTGCCTGTCGGCACCGCCTGCCCGGCATTGGGGCCGGTCGCAAAGCGCGCGGTCGCGCCCGCGCCGCCCAGTTCGGTCGCAATCGCGCCGGCAGTGCCGACCGAGGCCGGGAAGGGCGAGGTGAAGCCGCCCGACACGTCGGAGAAGCGGAACCGGTTGACCAGCGTCCAGTCGTCATCGACGTCGACCGAGGTTTCAAAGCCGAACGCCTTGACCAGCGGGCGCATCCCGTCGGTCACGTCGAACCGCTCGGGCACATTCTGGCCGTTGAGCGACAGCGCCTGCAAAAATCCGCGCGAATGCAGGCTGTCGCCGTTGATGCTGAAGCCGGGCAGGCTGGTATAGACCGGATCGGCATCGGTGCCGGTCACGCGCACCGGATTGGGCAGATAGCCGACCGCGCGGTCGTCCAGATATTTGCCGTAGAAGCGGATATAGCCGCCCTCGAACGTGCGGGTGACGTTGAGCTTGATCTGCCCGCCCTTCAGCCCGTCATAGCCGAGCCGGCGCGGCCCTTCGCCCTGGCGATAGAAGCCGCCGACATGGAAGCTCCAGTCCTTGCCGATCGGCGCGCCATAATCGAAATCGACGCGATATTCCTCATAATCCAGCCCGAGCGTCGTCTGGATCGCGCCGCCCTGCTGCTCGCCGGTCTTGGAGATGAAGTTGATCACCCCGCCCGGCGAGTTGGAGGCGAAGGTCGAGGCCGAGCCGCCGCGCACCGCCTCGATCCGGGCGATGTTGAAATCGGCCCGCACGAAGATATCGGCATTGCCGAAGGTGATGTCGCCAAACTCAAGGACGGGCAGACCGTCTTCGTGCAGCTGGAGGAATTTGGCCCCGCCCGAGGCGACCGGCAGGCCGCGCACGGCGATATTGGCATTGCCTTCGCCGCCCGAGGCTTCGGCGCGGATGCCGGGGATCTGGCGGAACGCCTCGGCCGCTGAACGCGGTGCGAGGTCGATCAGCGCCGCGCCCGACAGCGCGCTGGTTGCCACCGTGGCGTCGAGCCGGTTCTGGCCGCGCGCCACGGCGGTGACGACGATGTCGTCGGCGGGCGCGGCGGACGAGTCGCTGTCTTGGGCGGAATCGGCCTGGGTGGTGTCGGCCTGGGCCGGCTCTGCGGCCGGCATGGCCCGGGCGGGCATCGCGGCGGCGATCGCGAGCGCCGGCAACATGACGCCAGTCAGCAATGCGTGGTGCTTCACCATATCCTGCATCTCCCCTGCTTGCCGTTTTTGCCACGGCGTTGGCAGCGGTATAAATGGATGCAATCGATTGTGCAATCGATTGCAATATTCGTTGCCGCCACCGGCGCGTGCGTTATGGTGCGGCAACAGGCGACCGTGACAAGGCCATCGCGCAGCGTTGGCCGCCGGCCGCCGGGGAGCAGGAGAGGCAGATGACCGCCACCCAGATACGCGGGGAATCCGCCAGCCCGGCCGGCAGCCCAGCCGCCAGCCCAGCCGGCGAATCGCCCGCCGCTGCCAAGCCGCGCCTGTCGCTGCTGCGCATTGCCGAAATGAATCTGGGGTTCCTCGGCCTCCAGTTCAGCTTCGGGCTGCAACAGAGCAATATGGGGCCGATCTATGCCTATCTGGGCGCGGACGAGGCGAGCCTGCCGCTGCTGTGGCTCGCCGGGCCGATGACCGGGCTGATCGTCCAGCCGCTGATCGGCGCGCTCAGCGACCGCACGGTGTCGCGCTTCGGGCGGCGCACGCCCTATTTCCTGATCGGGGCGCTGCTGTGTTCGCTGTGCCTGTTCGCGATGCCGCACAGCCCGGCGCTATGGGCGGCGGCCAGCCTGCTCTGGGTGCTCGATGCCGCCAATAATGTGACGATGGAGCCGTATCGCGCCTATGTCAGCGACCGGCTGGCCGCCGATCAGCGCCCGCTCGGCTTTCTGACGCAAAGCGCCTTTACCGGCCTGGCCCAGACCCTGTCCTATCTCTCGCCATCTATCCTCGTCTGGTGGGGGGTGGGGGCCGATGCGGTCGGCGCGAACAACATCCCGACCGTGACCGGGATCGCCTTTGCGGTCGGCGGCGTGCTGTCGCTGTCGACGGTGCTGTGGTCGGTGCTGCGCGTTCCCGAACTGCCGCTCAGTTCGGCGGAAGCCGCGGCGCTCCATGCCGCGCGCGCCGCGCCGGGCGGGGCGCTGGCCGATCTGGGGCGGGCGATCCGCGACATGCCCGCCCCGATGCGGGCGCTGGCGCTGCCGATGCTGTGCCAATGGTATGCGATGTTCGCTTACTGGCAGTTCGTGGTCCATGCGCTGGCGCGCAGCCTGTTCGATACCGCCGATCCGCTGAGCGCGGGCTTTCGCGAGGCGGCGCTGCTCAACGGCCGGCTGGGCGGATTTTACAATTTCATCGCCTTTGCCGCCGCGCTGGCGATGGTGCCGCTCGTCCGCCGCGCCGGCCCGGCCCGCATCCATGCGCTGGCGCTGACCGCGTCGGGCGCGGCGATGCTCGTGCTGCCAACGCTCACCGATCCCTGGCTGATGGCGCTGCCGATGCTGGGCATCGGCATTGGCTGGGCGAGCATGATGGGCAATCCCTATGTGATGCTCGCCAATGCCATCCCGGCGGAACGCACCGGCATCTATATGGGCATTTTCAACATGTTCATCGTCGTGCCGATGATGATCCAGAGCCTGACCATGCCGCTGATCTACCGGCCGCTGCTGGGCGGCGATCCGCGCCATGTGCTGATGCTGTCGGGCGCGCTGATGCTGCTGGCCGCGCTGCTGACGCTGCGGGTCAGGCCGCAGCGCGGCTGACCCGCGCTTGCCCGGCGCGGGCGGCCGGGGCATATCGCCGCCGCATTGTCGCGTGACGGAGATTGAGATGGACATTGTGGGCGTGATCGGTGCCGGCCAGATGGGTGCCGGCATTGCGCAGGTGTCGGCGCAGGCCGGCTATCAGGTGCTGCTCGCCGATGTGGATGTCGCGCGTGCCGAGGCCGGCAAGGCCGGCATCGGCCGCCAGCTCGACCGGCTGGTCGCCAAGGACAAGCTGGCGGCGGCCGAGCGCGACGCGGTGCTCGCCCGCATCACCCCCGTCGGCGATCATGCCGCCTTCGCCCCGGCCGGGCTGGTGATCGAGGCCGCGACCGAGAATGAGGCGATCAAGCGGCGCATCTTCGAAAGCGTGGGCGCGGTGCTCGCGCCCGAGGCGATCCTCGCGTCCAACACCTCGTCGATCCCGATCACCCGGCTGGCGCAGGCGGCGCCCGATCCGGCGCGCTTCATCGGCGTGCATTTCTTCAACCCCGTGCCGGTGATGGGGCTGATCGAGGTGATTTCCGGGCTGGCGACCGCGCCCGCGACGGTCGCGGCGGTCGAGGCCTTTGCCGCGCGGCTCGCCAAGCGCGTCGTTCATGCGCAGGACGCGCCCGGCTTCATCGTCAACCGCGTGCTGATGCCGATGCTCAACGAAGCCTTTTTCGCGCTGGGCGAGGGGGTGGCGAGCATCGCCGACATCGACGCCGCCTGCCAGCTGGGCCTCAACCACCCGATGGGCCCGCTGACGCTCGCCGATTTCATCGGGCTGGACACCTGCCTGTCGATCACCCGCGTGCTGTTCGAAGGCAGCGGCGACCCCAAATTCCGCCCCGCGCCGCTGCTGGTAAAATATGTCGAGGCGGGCTGGCTGGGCCGCAAGACCAAGCGCGGCTTTTACGATTATTCGGGACCGGAGCCGGTGCCGCCCCCGCGCCGAGAGGCGCGCAACAGACAAACCCGGCGTGAGCCGCACCACAAACAACTTCCGCCCCCGCGCCGAGAGGCGCGCAGCAAACAACCTGCCGTGAGGCACGCAAACACGCTCCCCGCAACTCAGGCGACGATGTCCCCCAGCAGCCGGTCGAGCACCAGCATCCCGGCCGGCAGCACGCGCAACCGGTCGCCGGTCTGCGCGACCAGCCCGTGCGCGGCCAGCCGGCGCACGGCCGTCCCGTCGACAAGCGCGTCGGGCGCACGGCCGGTGAGCGCCGCGAGGCGCGCCAGATCGACGCCCTCGTCGAGCCGCAGCCCCATCATCAGCGCTTCGGCGGCGCGGATGTCGGCGGGCAGCACATCCTCGCTCTGGATGCCATGGCCGTTGCGCGCGGTAGCGGCGAGGAAGTTTTCCGGTTTTTTGTGGCGCAGCGTGGCCCTGCCCAGCCGCCGGCCATGCGCGCCCGGCCCGACGCCCAGATAGTCGCCATAACGCCAATAGGTCAGGTTGTGCCGGCTTTCTGCCCCCGGGCGGGCATGGTTCGACACCTCATAGGCCGGGCGGCCCGCCGCCGCCGTCATCGCCCGCGTCTGCTCGAACAGGTCGGCAGCACGCTCGGTGTCGAGCGGCACGAGCTTGCCCTGCGCGGCAAGGGTGGCAAAGCGCGTCCCCGGCTCGATCGTCAGCTGGTAAAGCGACAGATGCTCGGTGCCGAAGGCGAGCGCGCGGGCCAGCTCCGCCGCCCAGTCCCCGGCCGACTGGCCGGGGCGGGCATAGATCAGGTCGATGCTCACCCGCTCAAAGGCGCGCTGCGCGGTGGCGAGCGCGGCCAGCCCCTCGTCCAGCCCGTGCGCCCGGCCGAGAAACACCAGCGCCGGATCGTCGAGCGCCTGCAGGCCGAGCGACACGCGGTTGACCCCCGCCTGCGCCAGATCGGCAAAGCGCGCCGCCTCGACCGATGAGGGATTGGCCTCGAGCGTGATTTCGATGTCGGGCGTGAACCCCCAATGCGCCTGCGCCGCGGCTATCAGCGCGGCGGCGGTCGCGGGCGGCATCAGCGAGGGCGTGCCGCCGCCGAAAAAGATCGACGACAGCCGCCGCCCCGGCGTCAGCGCCGCTTCATGCGCCAGATCGGCGAGCAGCGCGTCGCGCCACTGATCCTCGTCCACCGCCGCGCGGACATGGCTGTTGAAGTCGCAATAGGGGCATTTGCGGACGCAGAACGGCCAGTGGATATAGAGCGCGAGCGGCGCGTCCTGCCCGGCCGGATCAGCCAAAGACGGCGGCCACCAGCTTGGCAAAGGCATCGGCACGGTGGCTGATCCGGTGCTTTTCGGCTGGGTCGAGTTCGGCAAAGCTGACGTCATGACCGCGCGCGACGAACACCGGATCATAGCCAAAGCCCAGCGTTCCGCGCGGCGGCCAGACCAGCCGGCCATCGACCCGCCCCTCGAACAGTTCGGCATGGCCATCGGGCCAGGCCAGAGCGAGGGTGCAGGCGAACCAGGCCGAACGGTCGGCATCCGGGCCGAGTTCGGCCAGCAGCCCTTCGACCTTGCCCATCGCCAGATACCAGTCGCGCCCCGGCGGCCCTTCAAAGGGCTGGCGCTCCGCCCAGTCGGCGGTGGCGACGCCGGGCCGCCCGCCCAGCGCCGGCACGCACAGCCCGCTGTCGTCGGCGAGCGCCGGCAGGCCCGCGCCTGCGGCGGCCGCATGCGCCTTGATCAGCGCATTGTCGGCAAAGCTCTGCCCGGTTTCGGCCGGTTCGGGCAGGCCGAGATCGGCGGCGGACACCGGGTCGATGCCAAAGGGTTCGAGCAGCGCGCGAATCTCGCGCACCTTGCCCTGGTTGTGGCTGGCGATGACCAGCCGGCCCGGTTCCAGCCTGCGTGCCGCCGCCTGCGCCATGGCGTGCCTCAGGCCGTGCGGGCGCGGGCGATCGCCGCGTCCTGCGCCGCGAAGATGTCGGCACAGCCCATCCGCGCCAGCCGCAGCAGCCGCAACAGCCCTTCCTCGTCATAGGTCGCGCCTTCGGCGGTCGCCTGCGCCTCGACGATCCGGCCATCGTCGGTCAGCACGAAGTTTGCATCCGCGCCGGCCGAGGAATCCTCGGGATAATCAAGGTCGAGCACCGCCATGTCCTGCCAGATGCCGCAGCTGACCGCGGCGACCTTGGCGCGGATCGGATCGACGGCAAGGCCCAGCCGGTCGACCGCGAGGCGCAGCGCCACCCAGGCGCCAGAGATCGCCGCCGTCCGCGTGCCGCCATCGGCCTGGATGACGTCGCAGTCGAGCGTGATCTGCCGCTCGCCCAGCGCCTTCAGGTCGGTGACCGCGCGCAGGCTGCGGCCGATCAGCCGCTGGATTTCCTGCGTCCGGCCCGACTGCTTGCCCTTGGCCGCCTCGCGCGCGCCGCGCGTGTGGGTGGCGCGCGGCAGCATCCCATATTCGGCTGTCACCCAGCCTTCGCCCTTGCCGCGCAGGAACGGTGGCACGCGCTCCTCGACGCTTGCGGTCACGAGCACGCGGGTGTCGCCAAAGCCGATCAGGCACGAGCCCTCGGCGTGACGGGTGAAATGCGGCTCGATGGTGATGGCGCGCATCTGATCGGGCGCACGGCCGGAAGGTCGCATGGCGGTTCCTTGAACAAAGACGATGGTGTCGGGCGAAAGCCGGCCTCTAGGCCGGGGCGGGGGGCGGGTGCAAGTTCGGGGTGACGAATCCGCCGGCGATTCCTACATTGGGGCGATGGATATGCCGGTCACTGATCTGCCGATCGCCGAGCTGTCGGAGCGTGCGCGCGACGTGTTCCGCGTCGTCGTCGAAAGCTATCTCGGCACCGGCGCGCCGGTCGGCTCGCGGACGATTTCGAAACTGGGCGGGTTCAACCTGTCGCCGGCCTCGATCCGCAACGTCATGCAGGATCTGGAAGAAGCCGGGCTGCTGTCCGCGCCGCATGTCTCGGCCGGGCGGATGCCGACCGATCTGGGGCTGAGGCTGTTCGTCGATGCGATCATGCAGGCGGCCGAGCCGTCGGCGGAAGAACGGCGCATGATCGAACAGCAGCTGACCGAGGAGGGACCGGTCGAACAGGCGCTGGCGGCGGCGACCGCCGCGCTGTCGGACCTGTCGGCCTGTGCCGGGATCGTGATGGTGCCCAAGCGCGCGCCCCGGCTGCGCCAGATCGGCTTTGTGCCGCTGTCGGCCGAACAGGCGCTGGCGGTGCTGGTCGGCCAGGATGGCAGCGTTGAAAACCGCGTCGTCGATCTGCCGCCGGGCGTGACCGCGACCAGCCTGATCGAGGCATCAAACTTTGTCAGCAGCGCGCTTGCCGGGCTGACGCTCGACGAGGCGCGCCACCGGCTGGCCGCCGATATCGGGCGGGGGCGGGCGGCGCTCGATGCCGCCAGCCGGGCGCTGGTCGAGCGCGGCCTTGCGATCTGGTCGCAGGACAATGACCGCCGCCCGGTGCTGATCGTGCGCGGCCAGTCGCACCTGATCGACGATGCCGCCGCCGCCGACCTCGTCCGCGTCCGCCAGCTGCTCGAAGAGCTGGAGGACAAGGAGGAAATCTCCCGCCTGCTCGACAGCGCGACCGAGGCGGCGGCGACCAAGATATTCATCGGGTCGGAAAACAAGCTGTTCGCTTTGTCCGGCTCATCCGTTATCGCCGCGCCCTATCGCGGTGCCGACGGGCGCGTGGTCGGCGTGGTGGGCGTGATCGGGCCGACCCGGTTGAACTACGCCCGCATCGTTCCCATGGTGGATTTCACCGCGCAAACCCTTTCAAGACTGATGGCATGATGATTGACAACGACATGATCGACGATGACGTGAGCGCCGGTTCGGGCGCGACGGCGGATGCCGATGCGGCCCCGGCGGGCGAGCCTGCCGGCGGCAACGCGGCGGGCGACCCGGCGGCGCGGATCGCCGCGCTCGAGGCCGAGCTGGCCGAGGCGCGGGCCGCGACGCTCTATGCCCAGGCCGAGACGCAGAATGTTCGCCGCCGGATGGAAAAGGACGCCGCCGACGCGCGCGCCTATGCCGCCACCGCTTTTGCCCGCGACGTGCTGAGCGTGTCCGACAATCTGGAACGCGCGCTGGCGGCGATTCCGGCCGAGCTGCGCGACGATGACCGGTTCAAGGCGCTGGTCATCGGCCTTGAGGCGACGGGGCGCGAGATCGCCAGCGTGTTCGAACGCCACGGCATTTCGCGCATCCAGTCGCTGGGCGAAAAGCTCGATCCCAACCGCCACCAGGCGATGATGGAGATCGCGTCGGACGCCGAGGCCGGAACCATCGTTCAGGAAATGCAGCCGGGCTTCATGATCCGCGACCGGCTGCTCCGTCCCGCGCTGGTCGGAGTGGCCAAGGCTGGGTGAGGTTTTCGGGGGAGGTTGTGGCGCAGGGGTTTGTTTGATGGGAAGAACGGCACCGGCCCGCAACCCCACCCGGCCTCCCACATGATACTGCCGTTGGGAGGCCGGGTGGGGGTGCGGGCCGGTGCCGCCCCCGCGCCGCAAGGCGCGGCACAACAAACCCCCCGCGCCGCGCAAAAAACAACCCGCCCCACGACACTCCCCCCACCGCCAAACCACCCCGCAGATTGATTCCCCGGCGGGGCATGGCTAAAGACCCCGCCTCCCACAGGGTGAAAGCAGGCCGATGTTTACATTCCTTCTTGTCGTTCAGGCGATCATCGCGACCGCGCTCGTCACCGTCATCCTGATGCAGCGTTCGGAAGGCGGCGGCCTGACCGGTGGCAGCCCGACCGGGCTGATGTCGGCGCGCGGCGCGGCCGATTTCCTTACCCGCGCGACCGCTATTCTGGCGACTTTGTTCATCCTGTGCTGCGTCGCGCTGGCGACGATTGCGGCGATGAACAACAAGACCCGCAAGGTCGACGCCTCGGCCGTCACCGCCGCCCCGGTCGCCGCACCCGCAGCGCCCGCACCGGCCGAAGACCCGCTGGCCGCCGCCGCGCGTCAGGCGGGCGCGGCCGAGCCGGCCCCGGCGAACGCGCCTGCGGCCAAATAATCCCCATCCTTTTGGGGCGCGGTAAGGCTTTTTTTCCGCGCCCCGGCTTGCCCCGGGTGCCCCGGGGCGGCTAAGCGCCAACCCCCATGGCGCGGTATATATTCATCACCGGCGGCGTGGTCTCCTCGCTCGGCAAAGGTCTCATGGCGGCGTCGCTCGCCGCGCTTTTGCAGGCGCGCGGATACCGCGTACGCATCCGGAAATTCGATCCCTATCTCAACGTCGATCCGGGGACCATGTCCCCCTATCAGCACGGGGAAGTCTACGTCACCGACGACGGGGCCGAGACCGATCTCGATCTTGGCCATTATGAACGCTTTACCGGCGTTCCCAGCCGCCAGTCGGACAACATCACCTCGGGCCGCATCTACCAGACGATCATCCAGCGCGAGCGCCGGGGCGATTATCTGGGCGCGACCGTGCAGGTGATCCCGCACGTCACCGACGCGATCAAGGCCTTTGCCCAGGCCGAGACCGACGATCTGGATTTCGTGCTGTGCGAAATCGGCGGCACGGTGGGGGATATCGAATCGCTGCCGTTCATCGAGGCGATCCGCCAGCTGCGCAACGAACTGGGCCGCGACCAGACGGTGTTCGTGCATGTGACGCTGGTGCCCTATATCGCGGCGGCCGGCGAGCTGAAGACCAAGCCGACCCAGCACAGCGTGCGCGAGCTGACTGCGCTTGGCATCCAGCCCGATGTGCTGGTGTGCCGCTGCGAACATCCGCTGCCCGAGGGCGAACGCGCCAAGATCGCGCTGTTCTGCAACGTCGCCAAGGAAGCGGTGATCCAGGCGCTTGATTCGCGCAGCATCTATCAGGTGCCGCTGCAATATCATGCCGAGGGGCTGGACCGTCAGGTGCTGCGCGCCTTCGGCATCGAAACCCCGCCGGCCAGCCCCGATCTGGGGCGCTGGTCCGACATTGTCGACCGGGTCGAAAATCCCGAGGGCGAGGTGACGATCGGCGTGGTCGGCAAATATGTCGGCCTGCCCGATGCCTATAAGTCGCTGCACGAGGCGCTGGTCCATGGCGGGCTGGCCAATCGGGTCAAGGTCCATGTCAAATGGCTCGATGCCGAGCTGTTCGAGAATGATGCCGAGCAGGTCGCGGCCACGCTGGAGCCGATGCACGGCATTCTCGTGCCCGGCGGCTTTGGCGAGCGCGGATCGGAAGGCAAGATCGCGGCGGTGCGCTTTGCGCGCGAACGCGGCGTGCCGTTTTTCGGCATCTGCCTCGGCATGCAGATGGCCTGTATCGAAGGCGCGCGCAATCTGGGCGGGCTGGCCAAGGCCTCGACCACCGAATTCGGCCCGACCGAGGAGCCGGTCGTCGGCCTGATCACCGAATGGATGACCGCCGAGGGGCGCGAGCGCCGCGCCGCGGACGGCGATCTGGGCGGGACGATGCGGCTGGGCGCCTATCCGGCGGCGCTTGCCCATAACAGCGTGGTGTCGTCCATCTATGGCGCGACCGAGATCAGCGAGCGCCATCGCCACCGCTACGAAGTCAATGTCCATTACCGCCCGCTGCTCGAGGATGGCGGGCTGATGTTCAGCGGCCTCAGCCCCGACGGGCAGCTGCCCGAGATTGTCGAGCGGCCCGACCATCCCTGGTTCGTCGGCGTGCAGTTCCACCCCGAGCTCAAGTCCAAGCCGTTCGACCCGCATCCGCTGTTCCGCAGCTTCGTGGCCGCGGCCGTCAAGCAGAGCCGGCTGGTCTGAACCCGGTTCCGCCCGGCCGGCGCCCCGCATGCCGGCCGGGTGCGGCGGAACATCCTGAACGCCGTCTTTACCCTGCCTTTACGCGGCTAAGGCTAGCCCTTGGCCATGCGAAACCAACCCTTGCGCGACATTGTGGGCGGGCTTGATGACGGCATCGGCCCCAATCTCAGGGAAAGGCGCTATGCGTGCCTGCTGGTCGGCACCATCGCCCGCGCGGGGGCGCGCAACCGGATGCGGATCACGGTGCGCAACATCTCCGCCCATGGCCTGATGGGCGAATGCGCCTATCCGCCGCGCGCCGGCGATCTGGTCGATATCGACATTCCCGGCATCGGTGCGGTGACCGCCCATGTCCGCTGGGGCGACGGGCAGCGTATCGGCGTCGAGTTTGACGGGCCGATCGATCCGACGCTGGCGTTCGAGCGCAACCGGATGCTCAGCCGCTCGCCGCTGCAAAGCGCGCACTGATCCCGACACGGCAAAACGGGCGTCCCGTCGCCGGGACGCCCGCTGCATATTCGGTTGGCGAAGCCGGTGCCGCTCAGGCGGCGTCGCGATGCTCGATCACCGGGGCCGGGGCGGTGTCGCGGGTGATCGCGATCTTCTGCGGCTTCATCGCTTCGGGCACTTCGCGCACCAGATCGATGGTCAGCAGCCCGTCGGCAAGGCCCGCTGCCTCGACGCGGACGAAATCAGCGAGTTCGAAGCGGCGCTCGAAGCTGCGCGTCGCGATCCCGGAATGCAGGAAGCGCGACCGGTCCGGGCTCTGCTCTTTCTTGCCGGTGACGAGCAGCAGATTCTGCTGCGCGGTGATGTCGATCTCCTCGGCCTTGAAGCCGGCGACGGCAAGCGTGATCCGATACCGGTCCTCGGCCAGCCGCTCGAGATCGAACGGGGGGAAATTGTCGCCGGCCGATGCGGCGCGGGCGCTGTTTTCCAGCAGGTCGAACAGCCGGTCGAAACCGACCATGGAACGGCGATAGGGGGTCAGGTCGAAACTGCGCATATCAAATCCTCGCATGAGCAAAATGATGGGGTGGCGCCCCGCAAGTGGCGACGCCGATTGCGTTTTTTGCCCGGCCCCGGATGTGGCGACCGGACAGTGCAAGACTTAGGTGGCCATTCGCCGCCTTCAAGGGGCGGTGCGTGCCCGCTGCGTGGCAGCGGCCCGGCGATTTGGCCGCAGGCGGTGATTTTCCCCGCCGCCAAAATGCTCTAAGCGGGCGCCCTGATGTTCGATATCGCCCCCCAGGAATTGCTGCTGTGCGCGATCGTCGCCCTGGTGGTGATCGGTCCCAAGGATCTGCCGCGCGCGATGCGCGTGCTCGGCCGCTGGGTCGCCAAGCTGCGCGGCGCGGCGCGGCATTTCCGCTCCGGCTTCGACGCGATGGTGCGCGAGGCCGAGCTTGAGGAGATGCAGCGCAAATGGGCGGAGGAAAATGCCCGCATCATGCGCGAATATCCCCAGGCTGCCCCGTCTGCTTCCCCGGCATCCGGCGCCGAAGCGGTGGTGGAAATGCCGCCCGAGGCCGGGCCGGAGATGACGCCGCTGCCCCCGCCCGGCGATGATGCCGCCGGGCGCGGAGAGGCGCGATGATCGGCGACATCGACGAACGCCGCGCGCCGCTGCTCGACCATCTGATCGAGCTGCGCCGCCGCCTGCTGTGGTCGATCGCGGCGCTGGCCGGGGCGTTTTTCGCCTGCCTGTATTTTGCCGAGCCGATCTTTGCCTTTCTCGTCCAGCCGCTGATCGCGGCGGGGCAGGGCAAGATCATCTACACCGATGTGTTCGAGGCGTTTTTCGTCAATCTGAAGGTCGCGTTCTTTGCCGCGATCATGGTCGCCTTTCCGGTGATGGCGACGCAGCTCTGGGCGTTCGTCGCGCCCGGCCTGTACCGGCAGGAAAAACGCGCGCTGCTGCCGTTTTTGATGATGACGCCGGTGCTGTTCACCGCCGGGGCGGCGCTTGCCTATTATGTCGCGATGCCGGTCGCGCTGCGCTTCCTGCTCGGCTTTCAGGGGGATATCGGCGGCATCCAGCAGGAAGCATTGCCGGGCGTCGGCAATTATCTGTCTTTCGTCACCAAGTTCATTTTCGGCTTTGGCGTTGCGTTCCTGACGCCGGTGCTGCTGATGCTGCTCGAACGCGCCGGGATCGTGACCCGTGCCCAGCTGGTCGCCGGGCGGCGCTATGCGATCGTGATCGCGTTCGTCATCGCCGCCGTGCTGACGCCGCCCGATGTGCTGTCGCAGCTGCTGCTCGCGGTGCCGCTGGTGCTGCTCTACGAACTCGCGCTGATCGCGATCTGGTTCACCGAGCGCCGCCGTGGCCGCGCGCGCCCGGCGGGCACCGGCGACGCGGAGCGCGATGAAGGCGCGGCCTGACGCCGCCGCGCCCCAGGCAAGTTGCAACCGCGCCGGCTGATCCGGCGGATCGGAAGCCGCTTTAGTCCTTGATTTCCTCCTTCACCTCGTTGCTGGCCGACTGAAGGTCCTTGCCTGCGCCCGAAACGGTGTTGCACGCGCCAATGGCGAGGCTGGCGGCGATCAGGACAAGGCCTAGATGTCTGCGGATCATGTTCGGTCTCCCGGATAAGGGGTGATGCACGGCGCGCAAAGTTGCGGCCCGCCCTGCTGCAATGCCCGAGGCCGGCCAGTGTTCCGGCCAGTGTTCCGGCGCGTTCCGGCCCGGATCCGCGGCATCGCGCGTTCGATCTGCGGCATTTTCCGGGTCGCCGGGCGGATCGGCCCGGGCCGAACATGCTAGGACCCGGAAATGACAGGCCGGGGGGCGGCCAGCATTTCCGGGTCCATGTACGCGGACAGCGAGAGCGGGGGGGCAAATATTCGCTATCCGGACCCAGAAACGCTGCGGCATCCGCCGGGGTTCCGTGCCGCACGGATTTTTTTGGGGCGGCCGCGCACTCAGCCCATCAGGGGCGCGGCAACCGGCACGGCGACAGGCTGGAGCAGCGCAAAGTCGACGGCGAAGCGGCCGGTGTCCCCGTCGCGGTCGAGCGGGGTCCGCAGCTGGCGTGACAGGCCCTCAAGCACCCGGCCATAGCGTTCGGCGAGCAGCTGGGCGATCAGTTCGCCATCGGCAAGCGCCGGCGACACGAGCGTCAGCCGCGCCCGCCCCGGAGTGTCGATGGGGGCGATCGTGATACCGATCGATGCCGCCGGGTCGATCGTCATCGCCAGTTCGATCAATTCGGTCAGCAGGAAGGCGAGCGGAATGGCGGTGTCCTGCGCCACGTTCAGGCTCGGCACGTCGATGCGGATGGTCGGCAGCGGCTCGTTGCCGGTCCCGGTGATCGCGGTGGTGCGCAGATTGGAGGTCAGCTCGCCGATCAGGCCGTGCAGGTTGAGGCCGCGATTGTCCTCCAGCTCGGCGAAATGGTTGCGGTGGACGACGGCCAGCGCGTCCACCCGGCGGCCGATCGTGGCATAGGCGGCAATCGCCTCTTCCGCGCGGGCGGCGCGGGCGTGCAGGTTGATCAGGCTGGAGACGACCTGAAGATTGTTCTTCACCCGGTGATGCACCTCGCGCGTCAGCCGCGTCTGCCGGGTCAGGCCGAGCGCCAGCTGCGCTTCATGGGCGGCCACCGTCTGGCTGATCGCGCTGAACGTGTCGCCCAGGTCGGCGATTTCGCGCGCGGGCACGGTCATCCGCGCCGGGCTGGGGAGGATCCGTCCCGGCTGATAGCCGGAAATCGTCGCGTGCAGCCGGGCCAGCGGGTCGAGCACGAAGCGGTGAATGACCAGCCACGCGACCGCCAGCGCCGCGACCCACATCATCACCGGGGTCAGCATGGTGATCATCTGCGTGGCGGTGAACGGCGCGCGCTCGACCGCGAACATCAGGTCCAGCCCCGTGCGCGGCACGCGGACCGTCACCCGTTCGAGCCGTTCCACCACCGGCAGCGCGAACTCGCTGATCAGCGCCAGCCGCTCGCCCCCCGACGCCAGCACCACACGCAGCGGCCAGAGCCGTTCCTGCGGCGTGACCGTGCGGCGCAGATCGGCCAGTCCGTAACGGGCGATGCCGATGAATGCGCCCGTCGCGCTGCGGGCGTTGAGTTCGACCGACTGGTCGGCGATGCGCACCGCCCCGGCCGGTCGCGCCCGCGCCGGCTCATCCGCCGCCAGTGCCAGTGCGCCGCAGATCGGCCGCCCGCCGCGCGTGACGAGCAGGAAATTGTCGGAGTCGAGCAGCGCCGTGCCGAACACGCTGCGGGTGCGGGCGCACACCGCCAGTTCGTCGGCACCGCTTTCGAGCAGGTTGACCGCGGCCCGCAGCGCCGTGACATCGACGGTGATTTCCGCTGCCAGCCGCCGCGCCGCGCCGTCGGCAGCGATGCGCAGCAGCGCCCGCCGTTCAAGATCGACGCTGCGGCTGTTCTGGATCGCCGCATAGATCGCCAGACACCCGAGCGGGAGCAGCGCGAGGCTGAGCAGGACGAGCAATCGGGTGCCGGTCGCCAGTCGGGCGAAGCGGCGGGCAATCATCGGGTCGCCCGGCGCACGGGGGCAGCGCTGTCCATCGGTGCGAGGCTATTTCAGCTTGCCGAGCAAATCCAGCATGTCGGGGGGAATGTCTTCATCGACGGCGCTGTCGTACAGCGCGCGCAGCGCGCGCCCGACACTGTTATCGGCCAGCCTGGGGTCGCCCTGGCCAGCCGGCCGGCGCTCCTTTGGCTTTTGCGGATCCTTACGTTGTGCGCCCAAAACCCAATACGCCCCCAGAAGCGACGCACCCGCCCGGTGGGAGGCCCGCCAGTGGAAAGGTGACAACCGCCGGTCTGCCGCCCGATCGCGGCACGCCTGTTCGAATCAATAATGCGACCTTGCAGGCGAGGAAACCAATATTCATTTCGATTGTTCCGCCACCGCGCCCATTTTTTTGTCGCCGGGCGCATCGGCCGGGCTGGAGACGGAAAACCGGGATGGCGACGGCAAACTTGTCAGGCGATGGCGATGGCCTCACAGTTTGCCGGCGGCCCGGGTCCGGTCCGGACGGTGGCGACGCATGGAGGACTGGTCGAACATGACGCTTGGTCAACATCTGGCCCCACATCTTCCCTTTCTGCGCCGCTATGCGCGCGCGCTCACCGGGGAACAGGCACAGGGCGATGCCTATGTGAAGGCGACGCTGCAGGCGATTGTCGATGCGCCCGACCAGTTTCCGCGCGACATCGATCCGCGGCTGGGGCTGTACCGGACGTTCCAGGCGATCTGGACGTCGGTCAACGTCGCCAATGACGACGAGGCGACCGATGTCGCGGACACCGCACCGGGAACGATGGCGAGCGACGAGGCGGTCGCCCATGCCCGGCTTGCCCGGCTGACCCCGCTGCCGCGCCAGGCGCTGCTGCTGACCGCGATGGAGGGGTTCACCCTTGAGGACACGGGCCATCTGCTCGGGCTGACTGCCGGCGAGGTCGAGGCGCTGGTCGCCGATGCGCTGGCCGAGATCGAGGCGCAGACCCGCGCCGACGTGCTGATCATCGAGGATGAGCCGATCATCGCCATGGATCTGGAAACCATCGTCCGCGATCTCGGCCATGACGTGACCGGCGTTGCCGTCACCCGCGACGAGGCGGTGGCGCAGGCGCGCGCCCGCCGGCCGGGGCTGGTGCTGGCCGATATCCAGCTGGCCGATGACAGTTCGGGCATCGATGCCGTCCGCGACATTCTGGACGAGTTTGCCGTGCCGGTGATTTTCATCACCGCCTTTCCCGAACGGCTGCTGACCGGCGAACGGCCCGAGCCGACCTTCCTGATCACCAAGCCGTTCCAGCGCGCGACGGTGAAGGCGGCGATCGCGCAGGCGCTGTTTTTCGACCGCGCGACCGTGCCGGCCTGATCGCGGTCCTGCCGCCGGCGTGCTGCCGCCCCGCTGGGGCGGCGGAACCGGTTTTGTTTCAGGGCGTTGTTCCGTAATGAACGGACTGATTGCAGCCGCGCCGGTGCGCGGCCGGGTCCGGCCTGGGACAGGATATGATGGCCGATGAGGAAATTCACCGCTCCCCGACCGAGGCGCGCGCCGGGACTACGCCGGGCATTGTCCGCTATATCCTGCTGATTTCCACGGGCCTGCTGGTGACGGCCTTTGCCGTCATCCTGCTGGTTTGAGCGTGCTTGAGCAGACCCCCCGCGCGGGGACAGCGGAACGGGCCTGTTCCCGACCGGCCCGATGGTCCATGATGGTTGCGGCTGCCAGCCAGTGCGGGGTCACGCATGACCGATAGCGTCCGCCACCTTGATCCGGATACCGAAACGGTCGCCGACCGGGCGGGCGGCCCGGTGCCGCATCAGCCGCTGAGCGATGCGGCGTTTCGCGAGCAGCTGGCGCTCGTCATTCCGCATTTGCGGGCCTTTGGCCGGTCTTTGTCGGGCAGCCGCGATCTGGCCGACGATCTGGTGCAGGAAACGCTGATGAAGGCGTGGGGCGCGCGGGCCCGCTTTCAGGCGGGCACCAACATGCGCGCCTGGACCTTCATCATCCTGCGCAACCTGTTCCTGTCGCAGATGCGGCGCGCGCGGTTTCGCGGCGAATGGGACGATCTGGCGGCGGAAAGGCTGCTGGCGGCCCCGGCGGGGCAGGACCGCCATGTCGAGCTGGCCGATCTGCACCGCGCGCTTCAGCATCTGCCCCAGCCGCAGCGCGAGGCGCTGATCCTCGTCGGCGCGGGCGGCTTTGCCTATGAGGAGGCGGCGGAGATTTGCGGCGTCGCGGTCGGCACGATCAAGAGCAGGGTCGCGCGCGGCCGGGTGGCGCTGGAGGCATTGCTGAGCGAAGGCCGGTTGCCGTCGCGCCGCCACGACCGGCGGGCGGGCGGGCGCGGCGCGCTGGATGCGATCATGGCCGAGGTCGATCAGCTGAGCGCCCGTCCCGATCGCCCTTCCGCCCCCGAACCGTCCGGGGCGGCCGCGCTGCCGGAGGATGACGGAGCCGACTGAGCAGCGGGCGGCTGAAAGGGAATCGCGTCCAGCCGGTGCGCCAGCGCCTGCCAGTCGCCCGGCCATGGCACCTGATCCGGCGGCACGTCGCGGCCGGGATCGCGCCGATCCGCGCCTGCGCCAAAGGCGGCGGCGAGCACCCGGCCGACCGCTTCGATCCCGATGCGGCCCCGGACGCGGCCCCTGATGCGACCATCGTCGGGTCCAGGCAGAGGCGCAATGGCGCGCTTCGGGGGCGGGGAATCAAACATAGTATAGGCTGAACGCAAAAGCGTGCGTCCGGTTGCCGGCCATGCGGCAGGCGGTTGACCGCTGTGTTGCGCGACCATTGACGCCCGGTTGCAGCCGACGCCGGCATTGGTCACATCTGACGGCCATGGAACCTGCCGCGCCGCCGTCTTCGCCGATATCCGCCCCCTCTGTCCCCGCCCAGTCTGCCCCCGCCCCGTTCCCGCCCGGTCAGGCGCCGCCGGCGAAAGACGCCCTGCAGGGTGCCATCGCCCGCGCCCGTGCCGAGGCACCGTTTCTGCGCCATCTGCTCGACCGTCATGCCGATCTGGCCGGTCTGCTGGCGGCGGGCGATCTGGCCGGCGCGCTGGCCGCGGCGCGGGCGGAGAGCGACAGCGATCCTCTGGCGCGCACGCTGCGGCGGCTGCGCGCGCGGCTGGCGCTGGTGCTCGCAATCGGCGATCTCGCTGGGTTGATCGATCTGGAAACTGTCACCGCCACCTTGTCGGATCTTGCCGATCTGGCGCTCGACCGGGCGATTGCGGCGGCGATTGCGGAGCGCACCCCCGGCGCGCCGGCCACGGGCTTCGTTGCCATCGCGCTCGGCAAGCATGGCGGGCGCGAACTCAATTATTCGTCCGACATCGATCCGATCTTCCTGTTCGATCCCGACACGCTGCCCTGCCGTCCGCGCGAGGAACCGGGTGAGGCGGCGGTGCGGATCGGCCGGCGCGTCGTCGAGCTGCTGCAGGCGCGCGATGCCGATGGCTATGTGTTCCGCGTCGATCTGCGGCTGAGGCCCTCGCCCGAGGTCACGCCCATCGCGCTGCCGGTCGAAGCGGCGATCAGCTATTATGAATCAAGCGCGCTGGCATGGGAGCGGGCGGCGTTCGTCCGCGCCCGCGTGGCGGCCGGCGATGCCGCGCTGGGGCGGATGTTCCTTGAAGCGGTGCGCCCCTTTGTCTGGCGGCGCGCGCTCGATTTCGGCGCGATCGGCGAGATGCAGGCCATGTCCGGGCAGATCCGCGCCCATCATGCCGCCGGCCAGAGTCTGGGGCCGGGGTTCGATCTGAAGCGCGGCCGGGGCGGCATCCGCGAGGTCGAGTTCTTCACCCAGATCCACCAGCTGATCCATGGCGGGCGCGACCGCGATCTTCGCATCGCGACAACGCTCGATGCCCTGGCAGCGCTCGCCGCGCGCGGGCTGGTCGCGGCGGATGAGGCTGCGCGGCTGGCGGCGGCCTATCGGCTCTACCGCACCATCGAGCACCGGCTGCAAATGGTCGATGACCGGCAGACCCATGCCCTGCCCGCCGATGCGGCGGCGCTCGATGCGGTTGCGCGGCTGCACGGGCTGGCCGACGGGGCGGCGCTGGTGTCGGCGCTGGCCCCGCATGTCGCGACCGTTGCCGAGATATATGGCGCGCTGGGGGGCGATGACGCGCCCGGCCTGCCGCTCGACGAGGATGCGCTCGACCGGGTGCTGGCCGCAGCCGGGTTCGATCCGCCCGGCCCGGCGCGGGCGACGATTGCGCGCTGGCGCGGCGGTGGTGTGCGCGCGCTGCAAAGCGCCGCGGCGCGCGCCGCGCTCGAAGACATGCTGCCGGTGCTCGTCACCGCGCTGGGCGAGGCCCCCGATCCCGACCGGGCGCTGCACCGGCTGGACGATATCGTCGCGCGCGTGCCGACCGCCCTCAACTTTTTCCGCCTGCTCGCGGCGCGGCCGGCGCTCGCCCGGCTGCTGGCGGGGATATTGAGCCATGCGCCCGCGCTCGCCGCCGATCTCGGCCGGCGGCCGGACCTGCTCGACGGGCTGATCGACGCCACCGCCTTTGCGCTGCCGCCGGGTCTCGATGCGCTCACCGCCCAGTTTGCCGGCGGCGATGCCGACCGGGGCTATGAAGGGCTGCTCGATCATGTCCGCAAGGCGGTGGGGGAGCGGCGCTTCGCGCTCGGCGTCCAGATCCTCGAAGGCGCGAGCGATCCGCTCGACGTCGCCGCCGGCTATGCCCGCGTCGCCGAGGCGGCGCTGGTCACGCTGGCCGATGCGGCGGTTGCCGAACATGTCGCCGCCCATGGCCGGGTGCCGGGCAGCGAGCTGACGATCATCGCGCTCGGCCGGCTGGGCGGGCAGGCGCTCACCTATGCGTCGGACCTTGACCTCGTCTATCTGTTCACCGGCGATTTCATGGCCGAATCCGATGGCCCGCGCCCGCTGGAGGCGACGCGCTATTATGCCCGGCTCGCCCAGCGCGTGACCGCTGCCCTGTCCGCGCCGACCGCCGCCGGGCCGCTTTACGACATCGACACGCGGCTGCGCCCGTCCGGGGCCAAGGGGCTGCTGGCGGTCACCGTCCAGTCCTTTGCCGAATATCAGGCGCGCGAGGCCTGGACCTGGGAGCATATGGCGCTGGCCCGCGCGCGCCCGGTCTATGGCTCGGCGGCGGCGCGGGCGGCGGTGCAGGCGGCGATCGATGCCGCGCTCGCCGCGCCGCGCGACGTGCCCCGGCTGCTCGCCGATGCGGTGGCGATGCGCCGCGACATGCGCGCGCACAAGCCGCCGGCCGGGCCGCTCGATGCCAAGCTGGTCGAGGGCGGGCTGGTCGATCTGGAGTTTTGCGTGCATGTCGCCCAGCTTGAGCATCGCTGCGGCGTCGACCCCGATCTCAGGCGCGCGATTGCCGCACTGGTCGATGCCGGGCTGCTGCCGCCCGCGCTCGGCCCCGCGCATGACATGCTGACCCGGCTGCTCGTCACGCTGCGCCTCGTTGCCCCCGATGCGCAGGAGCCGCCGCCCCCCGGCCGCGCGCTGATCGCCCGCGCCTGCGGCTTTGCCGACTGGCCGGCGCTGCTTGCAGGCTATGCCGAGGCGCGGCAAAGCGTCGCCGACTGCTGGGCGCGGATCGTCGCGCGGAGCGAGGAGGGCTGAGGATCATGGTTCAGGTCGGTGACATGGCGCCCGAGGCGGCGTTCGAGACGATGGATGGCGCGCAGACGACGCTGGCCACCTGGCGCGGCCGCAAGCTGGTGCTGTATTTCTACCCCAAGGACGATACGCCCGGCTGCACCAAGGAAGCGCAGGCCTTTACCGAACTTGCCGCCGCGTTCGACGCCGCCGGCACGGCGATCCTCGGCGTGTCGAAGGACAGCGCCAAAAAGCACCAGTCCTTCACCGCCAAATATGGCCTTGGCGTTCCGCTCGCCACCGATGCCGATGGCGCGCTGCTCGAAGCGTTCGGCGCGTGGGTGGAAAAGAGCATGTATGGCAAAAGCTATATGGGCATCGACCGCTCGACCTTCCTGATCGATGCCGAGGGGCGGATCGCGCGCATCTGGCGCAAGGTGAAGGTGCCGGGCCACGCCGCCGAGGTGCTGGCCGCCGCGCAGGCGCTGTGACGCCGCCAGAGCGGCCGGGCATGGCGGATGTGGCCGGTGCCGCGCGGGCGGTGCTCGACGCGGCGGAGCCGGCGGACAAGGTGCGCGC
>NZ_JAPFGX010000034.1:0-31736 GCF_059803575.1 Sphingomonas sp. URJC2 | reverse complement strand
GCGCTGGCCGGATCGACCGCAACCGGCTGCGCCCCGGCGGCGGGGCCAGCCGTGCCGGCAAGCAGCGCGGCCGCGACCGGCAGTGCGGCCATGGCGCGCCGCCATCTGCTCCGGCCCCTCAACACCCTGTCCGCTGCCCGGCCCGTGCCGCCTGCCATGCGCTCATCCCCTTGCTGTCCGCCGCTGCCCGCCCGGTTGTGCGGCGGGCCGCTTTGGCGCTCCATCCGTGATGTTGCGGATCGGCCAGCCGGTCCGTCAAATGCCACTGGCCGGATCGGGCGCGAAGGTGCAGACTGTGCCCATCGTCGCGCGCCAGGGCAACGCCAGTCGGGATTGACGGGGCTGGCCGCGACTGGGGGTGACTGCAAAGCAGAGCGAGGGCGCGATGGCATTGACGCGTCGTCCGATATTGCTGATCGTCGCACTGGCCGCCGGTGTGCTGCCGGGGGGCGACGCCTTGGCCGCGCGGGCCTGGCCGGCGGCGCTGCACCCGGTCGGCAGCGGTTTTCCCGCGCCGGGCGATCCTTGCCGGGTGATGGGCGAGACGCCGGCCACGGCCGATCTGCTCGACGACAGCGCAACTTTGGTCGGCTGCCGCAGCGCCGCCGCCGCGCGCCGGCTGGGCGGGCGGATGGTGGGCCGGGTGGGGGGCGTGATCCTGGTGTCCGTGCCGCGCGTCGCACCCAGCCCCGGTGGCGGCGATGGCGAGGGGAACGGGGACGGGCAGGCCGATGCGCTGGTGCCCGGCACGCGCTATCACGCGACCGCGCAGCTGCCCTGTGCCGGCTATCGCGGCGTGCCGCCCGGCCTGTGCTCCGCAGGCGTGGTGCGCGATCCCGAAACCGGCAGCATCATCGAGGTGCAATTGCCGGGCGGCGTGGTGCGGCTGATCTTTTTCGATCGCGCCGGGCGGTTCCTGACCTTCGGCACCGCTCAGGCCGATGGCACGGCCGCGCTGCCGATCGCCGCGCGACGCGACGGCGACCGGACGATCGCGACGCTGGGGGCCGAACGCTACGAGATTCCCGATGTGTTCGTGGCCGGGGACTGAACGCCCGGCCGCGCCAAAACTTTGTCGACAAGAGGGGAAAGGGGATTGTCATGCGCAGGACGAAACTGATCGCCGCCACGGCGCTGGCCGGGCTGATCGCCCAGCCGCTGGCCGCCGCACCCGCGCCGGGCTCGGTGCGCGACCTGATCGGCGCGCGCGCGGCCGGGGGTGAGACCCAGCTGGAAACGCGCGGCTTTTCATTCATCCATGGCTCGACCGACGATGACCGCAAGATCAATTACTGGTGGAACGGCAACACGCGCGAATGCGTGAAGGTCGTGACCAATGACGGCCGGTTCGAGGCCGTGACCCAGACCACCGCCGCCGACTGCAACCAGAAAGGCGGCAAGGGCGACACGGCGGCGGCGGTCGCGATCGGCGCGGCGGCGCTGCTCGGCATTGCCGCGCTGGCCAGCAAATCGCATCACCGCGAAGACCGTTACAATGACGAGCGCAGCACCGCCGAGTTCGAGCGCGGCTATCGCGACGGCCTCTACAACCAGTCCTATCACAATTATGGCCGCACCGACGCCTATAGCCATGGCTATGAACAGGGGGTGCGCGAGCGTGGCAGCCAGACCGCCTATCGCCCCTATAATCATTTCGGCGGCGGCTATGCCGATTATGCCGGCATCAACGACCTTGAAGGCCGCCCGCGCGACGCCGCCATTGGCGAACTGACGCGGCGCGGCTTTGCAATGCGCGACAACAAGCGCACCGATGAGGGGCGCTACATCACCTTCTGGCGCGCCGCCTCGCGCCAGTGCCTGATCCTGCATTCGCAGGATGGCCGGGTGGTGTCGGTCGAAACCGTGTCGCCGCGCACCTGCAGTTACTGACCTGTTGTTTGGTGGCGACCGGGCAGTCCGCATCGGATGCAGCCCGCCCGGTCGCCCGCCTGGCCGGGCTTCATTGCGCCGGCAAATCTAACCGACATCAAGTTCTCATCGCCGGCACGCTTGCTAATGATAATGCGTGTCAATATTTAGAGCGCATTCGTTCCACCGAGGAAACAGATGCGCAATAAGATGGTGTTTTGCGCCGCGCTGGCGGCCGGGCTGAACATGACGGGGCAGGCAGTCGCCGCCGATGCAGCGCCGCCGGCATCCGGCGATGCCGGGTCGATCATCGTCACCGGCACCCGGCTGGACGATCGGTTTCCCGAAGTGTCCGGCCCGTTCATCTTCGCCGGCAAGCTGGCGGACGTAACGGTGATGCGCGATCTGCCGCTGGTCGAGGGGCGCAATCTGCGTCAGGCCTTTGCCGACATTCCCGGCCTGCTGGTTTCCGAAGTGTCGAACGGCAGCTGGGCAAGCGTCAGCTATCGCGGGCTGGGCGAGCCGCATGAAAGCTGGAACCTGCTGACGCTTGCCGATGCGGTGCCGCTGGTGCCCGATGCCTATAGCTATCCGGCCGCCTATATCATCCCGCCGATGGAGCTGGTCGACCGGGTGGAGTTCATCCGCGGCGGGGCCGGGCTGCTGCACGGGCCGCAGCCGGGCGGCGTGCTTAACTATGCGCTGGTCGGCCCGCGTCGTGAGGCCGGGCAGGAAGGGATCGTCAAGCTCGCCGCCGGGTCCGACGCGTTTCGCTCGGCGCTGGCGCGGCTGGCGGTGTCGAACGGCCGGGTCGGGCTGGATGGCCATATCGTCTGGAATGCGGGCGATGGCCCGCGCCGGGTGAACAGCGATTTCAACCAGCTGAGCGGCCGCGCGCGCGCCGCCTATACCGGCGAAACGCTGACCGCGACGCTGACCGTGGATTATGACCGGGGCCGTTACGGCGAGCCGGGCGGCCTGAGCGCGGCGCGCTTTGCCGCATCGCCGCAGGATTCCTCCACCCCGCGCGACCGGCTGTTCATCGAACGGTTCGTGCCGTCGGCGGCGCTTGAATGGGATATTGACGACGAAACCCATGTCACCGCGCGGGGCTGGTACAGCGAATATGAACGCACCAGCTGGCGGCAGGCCGGGGGCAGTTTCGGGCAGATCATTCCCGACCAGAATGTGCTCATCCGCCAGACCCAGCTGTTCCGCACCGGCGCGGTCGATCTGCGCCTGCGCCGCGATGTCGGGCCGCATGTGCTGACCCTCGGCGCGATGGCGTTCCGCTCGTCCTCGCCGGTCACGGTCGACAAGGGCGCGTCGGCGACCGACCGGCTGGGCACTGCCGGCGCGCTGGCGCGGGTGGCGCGCAAGGGCAATGTGCTCGCCGCCTTTGCCGAGGCCAAGATTGACCTCGGTGCGCTTCAGCTCGTCCCCGGCGTGCGGCTGGAGCGGCTGCGCCAGCGCGTGACCGAACGGCTCGATCTCGGCATCGGCTCGGTCACCGGCGGCGGGCCGGGCGCAGCGAACGGTCAGCTCGGCAATCGCCGCAACGAACAGACGGTCGCGCTGTGGGGGCTGGGGGCGACCTGGGACGTGACTCCCCGGCTCAAGCTGGTCGGCAATGCGTCGCGCGGGTTCAAGCCGCTTCTTTATAATGATGGCGTGACCTTCCAGGCCGGCGTCGATGCTGCCGAGGAGTTCGAGGCCAGCTATTCGACCAGCTATGAACTGGGCGCGCAATGGCGGCCGCTGCCGGGGACCCGGCTCGACGCCAGCCTGTTCCGCGTGCTGCTTGACGATCAGGTCGGCTTTCTGGCCGGGCCGCTGCCGGCGGCCGCACCCTTCGGGGCGGTCGGGGCGGGCGGTGCGCGTCGCCAGAATGTCGGCTCGATGCGCAATGACGGGATCGATCTGGCCGCCAGCCTCGACCTGCTCGGTCCGGACGGCGTTGCCGGCACCTCGGCCAACACGCTGCGGCTGAGCGCCAATGTTCAGCTGCTCGATGCGCGCTTCCGCAGCGGGGCCGCCGCCGGGTTCCGGCCGCAATATGCGCCCGGCCATGTGCTGCGCGCCTCGGCCAGCTGGATCGCCGAATCGGGCGCCCGCGCCGCGCTGCTGCTGACCGCGGTCGGCCGCCAGAACGGGTCGGACAATGACCGGCCGGAGTTCGACATTCCCGCCTATCAGGTCGTCGACCTGTCGGTCGATGTGCCAGTGTTCGGCCCGGTGATGATCGGTGCCGGCATCACCAATCTGCTCGATTCCGACTATTGGGCGCGGGTGCGGCCCGGTGCCGGCCAGGGGATCGACCCCGGCCGTCCGCGCCAGGCCTATGTGGCGGTGTCGGCACGGTTCTGACGCCGGTTCCGGCCCGGTGATCCGCCGCCACCGGGCCATGTTCCCGGGCTGGCGGCACCGGGGGCGTCGTGTCCCTGCCCGCCAGATTTTGCCAGCTGCCCGACGGGATTGAAAATCCGCCGCCACCCGGCCAGCCTGTCGGCGGTCGGCACGGGAGGTTCGGATGATCGGCAATGGTGCGCGCAAGGGCAGGCAAGGGTGGGTTGGCATGGTGCGGCCCGCGCTGCTCGCCGCCATGCTGCTGGCGCTGCCGGGGTGTGTCGCGGCGCTCCGGGCTTCGTGCCCGATGGGCGACGATCTCGCCGCGATCCGGTGCCGGGCCGATGACGGAGACAAGGCAGCGCAGCTGGCGCTGGGCATCGCCTATGAAACCGGCACCGGGGTGCCGCAGGATCATCGTCGCGCAGCCCAGCTCTATCGGCGCGCCGCAACCCCGGTTTCGGGCATGGTCTATATCTATTCGCCCGCCGTCGGCCGCGCGCCGGCGCAGGTGATGCCGGTCCATGTCGGGAGCGACCAGCCGGGCCTTGCCGAAGCGATGCGCAGGCTGGCCCGGCTCCATGATGTGGGCCTCGGGGTCCGCCGCGATCCCGCCAAGGCAGCCATGTGGCGCGCCCGCGCCGCAAGATAGGCCGCCGCCGCGGAGGCGCATGGCCGCACACGAAAGACGCGGTGCCGGGGGTGACATCCGTCATGTCGCCGCGCTGACGCCGGGCACTGCGATGTCATCCGCCCGCGGGCTAGGTCGTTCTCCACCGTCAGGAGAATGATCATGCTTTCCACCCCTTCATCGCTCATCGCCTCGCTCGAAGGCGTGACCAAGGCTTATGGCGCGCACCGCGTGCTGGACGGATTCGACTTCACGCTGGAGGCCGGATCGGTCACCGCCCTGCTTGGTCCCAACGGGGCGGGCAAGTCGACCGTCGCGGGGCTGCTGACCGGCCGGCTGCGGGCCGATGATGGCCGGGCGCGCCTGTTCGGCCGCGATCCGTCCGACCAGAGCGCCCGGGCGCGCATGGGGATCATGCTGCAGGCGGGCGGCCTGCCCGAAACACTCACCGTGGCCGAGGCTGTCAATCTTCACGCCGGCTATTTCGCGCGCCGCCTGCCGACCGCCGCCGCGCTCGAACAGGCGGGCCTGACCGCGCTGGCGGGCCGCCGCTGCGACCGGCTTTCGGGCGGTGAGGCGCGCAAGGTGCAGTTTGCGATGGCGATCGCCGGGGCGCCCGATCTGCTGGTGCTCGATGAACCCACCACCGGCTTCGATCCCGAATCGCGCCGCGCGATGTGGGATGTGGTCCGCGCCAAGGCCGATGCAGGGGCCGGCGTGCTGCTCGCCACCCATCATATGGACGAGGCCGAGGCGCTGGCCGACCGGATCGTCGTGATCGCAGGCGGCCGGATCATCGCCGATGGTCCCCCGGCTGCGATCAAGGCGCAGGTGGCGGCGACCGCGATCCGGCTGCGCACCCGCCTGCCCGCCGAACGCTTCCGCGCCCTGCCCGGCGTGGTCAGGGTGGAGACGGTGGGGGCCGATCTCTCGCTGCTGACCACCGACCCGCGCCCGACGCTGGAAGCTGCCTTCGCGCTCGATCCGGCGGTGGCGCATTTCGAAGTCACCGGGGCGAGCCTTGAAGACGCCCTTGCCAATCTTGTCCGCGCCAGCCGCACCGTCCTGAAGGAGGCCGCATGATGTCCGCCCTGATCGCTCCCGCATCCGCCGTCTATGCCCGCGAAAGCTGGGCCGAGATCATCAAGTCTGCGCGCATGCCGCAGTTCATCATCCCCACCATCGCCATGCCGCCGGCTTTCTACGCCCTGTTCGCGCTCGCGATGGGGCAGGGAAGCGCCGAGGTGGCGACCCGCACGCTCGCCACCTTCGGCGTGTTTGCGGTGATGGGCCCGGCGTTGTTCGGCTTCGGCGCGAATATCGCCGCCGAGCGCGAGAGCGGCCAGCTGGAGCTCAAGCGCCTGTCGCCGATGCCCGCCGGCGCGCAGATCGCGGCCAAGGTCGCCACGACCACGGTGTTCAGCATGATCGCCTTCATGCTGGTCTATGCGCTCGGGATCGCCGGGGGCGTATCGCTCGGTGCCCTGCAATGGGCGATGCTGGTGACCGTGCACACGCTGGCGATCATCCCTTTCGCGCTGATCGGGCTTGGCGTCGGCTATCGGCTTGGCCAGAAAGGCGCGATCGCGGTTGCCAATATCGTGTTTCTGGCAATGGCCGTGATGGGGGGGCTGTGGATGCCGATTGCCGTCTTGCCGCAGGCCATGCAGACCATCGCCTGGGCGCTGCCATCCTATCATCTGGGCGAAATCGCGCTGATGGCGGCTGGCCAGCGCGACGCGGCCAACCTCTGGCTGCACGCCGGGCCGCTGGTGCTCATCACGCTCGCCGCCGCCCTGTTCGCCTGGACGGGCGAGCACCAGCAGGCCCGTTGAGATGAACCGGCCCGTTGAGATGGGCAGGGCCGGGCAGGGCGCGCGGCACGGGGGCCGGATGCTGCGATGGGATGCCATCGATCATCCGGCCATCTGGCTGGCCTATCTGCCGCTGTTCTTCATCCCGTGGTTCATCAAGCTGCCGAGCGCGCAGCAGATGATCGCCGCCGGGGCGGGGCTGGCGGCGTTTCTCGCGGTCTATTTCCTGTCATTGAAGGCGGCGGGGTGGCGGTTGATCGCCCTCGCGGTCACCGCGCTGCTGCTGTCCTTCGCGCTTGCCTTCACCAACAGCAACTGGACGGTGATCGCGGTCTATGCCGCGGCGATGATCGCCGAACTTCGCCCCGCCTGGCGTGCGGGCCTGGGGGTGGGCGGCTTTGCCGCCGCCAGCTCCGGTCTGGCGCTGGCGACCGGGCAGCACCCGCTCTACTGGGTGCTGGGCGTGTTCCTGATGATCATGGTCGGCATCGGCAACATCTCGCGCGCCGCGTTGCAGGACAAGAACCGGGCACTGGCCGCGGCGCAGGGCGAAGTGCGCCAATTCGCCGCCGCTGCCGAACGTGAGCGGATCGGGCGCGACCTGCACGACCTGCTTGGCCGCACGCTCACCCTGATCGCGATCAAGGCTGATCTCGCCGCGCGGCTTGCCGACACTGCCCCGGACAAGGCCACCGCCGAGATGCGCGATGTCGCCGCCGCCGCGCGCGAGGGGCTGGCCGAGGTGCGCGCCGCCGTCAGCGGCATGACCGGTGCAAGCCTGGCGCGCGAGATCGCCGGGTCCAAGGCCGCGCTCGCGGCGGCCGGGATCGCCTGCGAGATCGAAGGCGATGCCGAGGCGATCGACCCCGGCACCAGCGCGGTGCTCGCCATGGCGCTGCGCGAGGCGGTGACCAACGTGATCCGTCATTCGGGCGCGCGCGCCTGCCGCATCGCGCTGATCCAGCAGGCGGGCGGGCTGGAACTGACGGTCAGCGACGATGGCGACGGGCAGGCGGTGCGCCCCGGCGGCGGGCTTGCGGGGCTGACCGCGCGCCTGTCGGCCGCCGGGGGCGCGCTGGCGGTCGCGGGCGACCCGCGTGGCACCCGGCTGACCGCGCGGGTGCCGATGGGCGCGCGCGCATGATCCGGCTGGTGATCGCCGAGGATCAGGCGCTGGTGCTGGGCGCGCTTGCGACCCTGCTCGGCCTTGAAAGCGATATCGAGATCGTCGCCCGTGTCGGCGACGGTGCCGCGGCGCTCGACGCGGTGCGCGCTCTCAAGCCCGAGATCCTGCTGTCGGATATCGAAATGCCGCAGATGACCGGGCTCGATGTTGCCGAGGCGATTGCGCGCGAGGGGCTGGCGGCGCGGGTGCTGATCGTCACCACCTTTGGCCGCGCAGGGTATCTCAGGCGCGCGATGGATGCGGGCGTGCGCGGCTATCTGCTCAAGGATACGCCGGCCGACGCACTTGCTGCCGCGATCCGCAAGGTGGCGGCGGGCGGGCGCGCGATCGCCCCCGAACTTGCCGAGCTTGCCTGGGATGCGCCCGCAAATCCGCTGACCGAACGCGAGCGCGCCGTGCTGCGGCTGGCCGAGGAAGGCCGGTCGAACAAGGAGATTGCGCGCCAGCTCGATCTGTCTCCCGGCACGGTCCGCAATTATCTGTCCGAAGCCTCCGCCAAGCTGTTCGCCGCAAGCCGCATCGAAGCGGGCCGCATTGCCCGCGACAAGGGCTGGCTGTGACCTGCGGCGTGACGCTTGTCACCCCGGCCGCCTGACACCCTGCACTGCGGCGGCCGCGGCGGATGCGGCATTCCCGCATGCGACAAGGGAGTGTTGCGATGAGCTGGAAAAACGGGGTGATGGTGACAGCGGGGCTTGCCGCGCTGCTGGGCGGGGCGGCGTTGTTCAAGAGCCTTGCGCCGGCGCGCTACGGCCTGCCCGGGATCGAGCTTCTCGCCCCCGGCGCGACCGGCGCGCGGATCGCGCAGCGCGATCTGTTCGGCAATTACTTCCCCGCGAGGGGCACCGGCCCGCACCCGGCGGTGCTGCTGCTTGGCGGGTCGGAAGGCGGGCTGGGCGGCGGCGCGCATCACATGGCGCTGGCGTTGCAGAAAGAGGGGTTTGCCGTCCTCCACCTCGCCTATTTCGGCGCGCCGAGGCAGGGCGATGCCTTGGAACATATTCCGCTCGAACGGTTCGACCACGGGCTTGAATGGCTCAAGACGCGGCCCGGCGTCGATCCGCAGCGGATCGCGGTGATGGGCGCATCAAAGGGCGCGGAGGCCGCGCTGCTGGTGGCTTCGCGCCGCGCCGATCTGAGGGCGGTCGTTGCCGGGATGCCGACCAGCGTCGCGTGGAACGGGGTCAACTGGGCCAGTGGCGGGCAGAGCAAGCGCGCCTCATGGACAGCCGGCGGCAAGGGCGTGCCGGCCATGCCCTTTGGCGACTGGGATCAGGCCGACGGCATCATCAGCGTCTATCGCACCGTCACCGATCCGGCACGTCATGCAGACGCGGCGCGCGCCGCAATCCCGATCGAACGCGCCCGGGCCGAGATGCTGCTGGTCTGCGGAGAAGCCGAAACCATGTGGCCCGCCTGCCCGATGGCGCGCCAGCTCGCCGCGCGCAGCAAGGTCCGTTCCGGCCCGGCGGTGACCGTGCTCGCCTACAAGGATGCCGGTCATTTCGTGTTCGGCCCGCCGATCGCGCGCGATCACCCCTTCTATTCGCGGCTCGGCGCGTATGGCGGCAGCGTGGCCGGCAATGCCGCCGCCCGGGCCGATGGCTGGCCCAGGGTCGTCGCCTTTCTGAGGCGGGCTCTGGCCTCTGGCTGAGAACGGTCAGCCGGGCGGCTGCCGCCGATCGGGGCCGAGTTCGCGCCCCACGGGATAGAGGAGGCAGCGCGCGTCGGCATAAGGGGAGCAATCGTAGAACCGCCCCAGACGCGCGTCGGGATCGTGGGTGAATGCCGGATCGGCCGCCGGATAGTGCGTCTCGCGCCATTTGTGGGTCAGGCGTGCGTCGGGCGGCAAATCCCCCGACCGCCCGGCGGCCCAACCCGTTCGGGCGAATCCGGCCCCGGGCAAGCGCCCTTTTCAGGGAGCGGCTTTCGCGGCAAATGCTCGAGATTGAAAAAATCGCCTAAAATCAAAGGTTTCTGGCGGAGAGGGTGGGATTCGAACCCACGGTACCGTTGCCGGCACGCCGCATTTCGAGTGCGGTGCTTTCGACCTCTCAGCCACCTCTCCGCGAGACGCTTGGCGCGGGAAAGCGCCGGTCGAGAGCGGGGCCTCTAGCGGATAGGGCGGGGCTGCACAAGCCCGGCTTGCAGCATGGCGGGCGGCCCCTAAATAAAGGCTATGAGCCAGGATGACAGCACCCGGACCGGCGATGTCGCGGCCAGTTTTGCCCCGGCAGCCATGCTCGACGAATCGGGCGGGTCCAACCCCGTTGCCCCGCCGATTGCCCATGCCCGTTTTGCGATCGGCGACATTGTGCGCCACCGCCTGTTCGATTTTCGTGGCGTGGTGTTCGATGTCGATCCGGTCTTTGCCAATACCGAGGAATGGTATCAGGCGATCCCCGCGCAGGTGCGCCCGGCCAAAGACCAGCCTTTTTACCATCTGCTCGCCGAAAATGCCGAGAGCAGCTATGTCGCCTATGTCAGCCAGCAGAATCTGCTCAACGATGCGGCGGGCGGGCCGGTCAGCCATCCGGCGATCCCCGGCCTGTTCGACGGGCTGGAAGACGGCCGCTATGTGCTGAGGCGCGAGCGGCGGCACTGATCCGGTTCAGGCCGGCACGAAACGCAGCGCGACCCCGTTGATGCAGTGGCGCTGGCCGGTCGGCGGCGGGCCGTCATCGAAAATGTGACCGAGATGGCCGCCGCAGCGCCGGCAATGTTCCTCGGTGCGCGGATAGCCGAGCTTGTAATCGGTCGCCGTGCCGATCGCACCGGGCAGCGCGGCGGTAAAGCTGGGCCAGCCGGTGCCGCTGTCATATTTGGCGGTCGAGGCGAACAGCGGCAGGCCGCAGCCGGCACAGGCATAGGTGCCGCGCCGTTTCTCGCCGAGCAGGGCGCTGGTGAAGGGCCGCTCGGTCGCCTCTTCGCGCAGCACGCGATAGGCGGCGGGCGACAGGCGCTGGCGCCACTGGGCGGGAGACAGGGCAAAACGCGGGTCGCCGGCGCGCGCCGCCCGCGCCGGGCCGGAGCGCCATCCGCCGCCGACAAGCAGCCATGCGCCAAGCGCGCCTGCGCCAAGGCCGATCAGGGTGCGGCGATCGGGCATCATCTTCCTCCTCCGGCCGGTTCGCGCCCGGCCCGGAGCAAGTTACGCAGGCCCGGGCGGCGCGGTTGCACCGCGCGGACCTGCGCCTGCCGGATCAATAGGTCTCGATCTGCACCGGCATCTGGCGATAGCCATGGACGAAGCAGGCCTTCACCCGCGACGGCTCGCCCTCGACATGGACGCGCATCCGCCTTTTGGCCATTTCCTCGAGCAGGATCGAAATCTGCAGCTCGGCCAGCCGCGCACCGACGCAGCGATGGATGCCATAGCCGAACGCCAGATGCCGGCGCGCATTTTCGCGGTCGACGATCAGCCGGTCGGGATCGGGGAACACGCTTTCGTCGCGATTGCCCGAGATATACCAGAGGGCAAGCTTGTCGCCGGCGCGGATCTTCTGCCCCTCAAGCTCGGTGTCCTGGGTGGCGGTGCGGCGCATATGGGCAAGCGGCGTCTGCCAGCGGATGATTTCCTGCACCGCATTGGGGATCAGCCCCGGATTGGTTTCCAGCTTGGTGCGTTCGTCGGGGAACAGGTTGAGACCATAGACGGCGGCGCTCATCGAGTTGCGCGTCGTGTCGTTGCCGCCGACGATCAGCAGGATCAGATTGCCCAGAAACTCCATGTCGTCCATTTCCGACATGGCGTCGGAATGCAGCATCATCGAGATCAGGTCCGGGGTCAGCGGCTTGCCCTTTTTCTCCTCCCACAGCTTGCGGAAATAGGCGGCACATTCAAACATGTGCCCCAGCCGCTGCTGGCGCGTGTCCTCGTTATGGACCAGCTCGATATCGCCCGCCCAGTCGGACCAGAAGGTCAGCTTGCGCCGGTCTTCCCAGGGGAAATCGAACAGGATGGCGAGCATCTGCGTCGTCAGTTCGATCGACACCTTGTCGACCCAGTCGAACGTCTGGCCGACGGGCAGGGTGTCGAGAATCTCCTCGGTGCGGCGGCGCACGTCCACGGCCATGCGGCCGATTTCGCTGGGCGTGAATGCCGGGGAGACGGTGCGGCGCTGCTCGGTATGCTTGGGCCGGTCCATCGCGATGAACATCGGCATGCGCGGCTCGCCCTCAATGGGGTCGGCGATGGTGATGGTCGGCTGCGACGAATAGATTTCGGGCAGCGCCTCGACATGGACGATGGGCTTGTAGGTCGACACCGACCAATAGGGGCCAAAGGCGCTGTCTTCGCAGTAATAGACAGGGGCTTCGGCGCGCAGCCGGCGGAACGGTTCCTGCCAGCGATCCTCGGCGTAAAGCTCGGCCCGGCTGACGTCGAGCGGGTTGGCGGCCTTGTCTGCGCCCTGACCGGCAGGGGCGGATTGGGCGTCGGCGGATGGAGCAAGCGTGGCCATGGGCATCATCTCCTCGGGCATTTCTTGTTTTGCCGGAGAGTGCCACTAGCCGGGGCGAAGTTAAAGAGAGTTTTTCGCTGCAACTGAAATCAGTGTCAGCAGCGTGCGGCCGGGGGCGTGCGGTGGGCAGCGCCCGCGTTCAGCATTTTTTCGTCATTGGCGGCGCAACCTGTCGGTCCTTTTGACAGTCGGCGGAGACCCGCGCGCGTGACCGCGACGATCGGCATCTGGAGCCATGCGCTGGCCGCGACGCTGTTCGTGGCGCTGGCGCTGTGGCAGATGCGCGCGCCGCGCACCCCGGCACAGCGCGCGCTGACGCTGGCGCTGGCGGGCACCGCTTTCTGGGCGCTGGTCATCGCCTTTGCCACCGCGCGCACCGGCGCGGCGGCGGCGGCCGAATCGCTGCGCAATCTGGGCTGGCTGGCATGGATGGCGCTGCTGCTGCGCCAGGGCGCACGCGACGCCCGGCCCGCCGGGCTGATGCTGCTTTACGCGGTGGTCGCGGCGGTGATCCTGGCCGCGCCGGCGGTGGCGCTGCTGCCGCCCGGCGGACTGGCCCCGTTTGCCGCCAATGTGCTGCGGCTGGTGGCGGCCATCGGCGCGCTGGTGCTGCTCCACAATCTCTACACCGCCGCCGATCCCGAGGCGCGCGCGGGCCTCAGGCTGCCGATGACCGGGCTGGCCGTGCTCTGGGCGGCCGATCTTCAGCTTTATGCGCTGGCGGCGATGGACCCGGGCTGGTCGGCGCGGCTGATCGATCTGCGCGGGCTGGTGGCGCTGCTGGCCGCGCCGGTGTTCGCGCCGGGGCTGCGCCGGTCCGATCCGTGGCGGATGCGGCTGTCGCGCACGCTGGCCTTCCAGTCGCTGTCGCTGATCGCGATCCTTGCCTATCTGGGGGTGATGGCGCTGGTCACGGTCGCGCTCGGCCGGCTGGGCGGCGATTATGCGCGGCTGGTGCAGGCCGGGGCGCTGTTCGGCACGACGCTTGCCGCATTGATCTTCCTGCCGTCGGACCGGTTCCGGGCGTGGATCAAGGTCAAGCTGGCCAAGCATCTGTTCCAGCACCGCTATGACTATCGCGCCGAATGGCTGCGCTTCACCGAGACTTTGGGCGCGCCGGGCGCGGATGCGCCGCTGGGCGAACGGGTCGTGCGCGCGATTGCCGAGCTGACCGACAGCCCGGCGGGGCTGCTGTTCACCCCCGACGGGCAGGGCGGGCTGATGGCGGTCGACCAGTGGCGCTGGGGGCAGATCGGCGCGGGCGGCATCGCCCCTGATGCAGCCGGGCAGCTTGCCTGTGGCCGCATCGTCGAGCTGGCGGCCGAGCCGGTCGCGCTGCCCGGCTGGCTGGCCGGCGATGCCCGCGCCTGGGCCATTGTTCCGCTGCCGCATTTCGACCGGCTGGCCGGGCTGGTGCTGCTCGCCCGGCCGCCGATCGACCGCGGGCTGGACTGGGAGGATTTCGACCTGCTGCGCGTCGTCGGCCGGCAGGCGGCCAGCTATCTGAGCGAGGCGCGCGGGCAGGAGGCGCTGGCCGAGGCGCGGCGGTTCGACGAGTTCAACCGCCGCTTCGCCTTCATCCTGCACGACATCAAGAATCTGGTCAGCCAGCTCAGCCTGCTCGCCCGCAACGCCGCGCGCCATGCCGAAAATCCGGAGTTTCGCGCCGACATGATCGCGACGCTCAACGATGCCGCGACGCGGCTGGGCGATTTGCTGGCGCGGCTTGCCCCGCATGATCGCGGCCCGGCGGAGGAGCCGCGCGCGCTGGGTGTGCAGGGGCTGCTGGCCGGGATGGCGGCGCGGGCCGGGGCCGGGCGCGGGGGGGCAGGCCGGGTGCAGCTGGACGTCGATGCCGATCTGGTGCTGCTTGCCGATCCGGCGCGGCTGGAACAGGCGGTCGCCCATCTGGTCCAGAACGCGCTCGACGCGTCGCCGCCCGGCGCGCCGGTGGTCGTCCGCACGCGCCGGCGCGGGCTGGAGGGCGCAATCGAGATCATCGACCAGGGCCGGGGCATGAGCCGTGAGTTCATCCGCAGCGAATTGTTCCGCCCTTTTTCCTCGACCAAGCCCGGCGGCTTCGGCATCGGCGCCTATGAGGCGCGGGCGCTGGTCGCCGCCATGGGCGGGCGCATCGAGGTGGAAAGCCATGAGGGGCAGGGCAGCCGGTTCACGCTGATCCTGCCCCGCGCCAGCATCGACGAGGCCGCATGACTGAGAAAAAGCCGATCCTGCTGGTCGTCGAGGACGATCAGGGCCTCCAGCGCCAGCTGCGCTGGGCCTATGAGGAATATGAGGTGGTGGCCGCGTTCGACCGCGCCGGCGCGATCGAGGCGCTGCGCGCGCACGAGCCGGCGGTGACGACGCTCGATCTCGGCCTGCCGCCCGATCCCGACGGCACGTCCGAAGGCTTTGCCGCGCTGGCCGAAATGCTGCGCCTGAAGCCTGATCTGAAGGTGGTGGTGGCAACCGGGCATGGCGCGCCCGAAAGTGCGATGACCGCGATTGCCGCCGGGGCCTATGATTTCTACCGCAAGCCCGTCGATATCGATGCGCTGCGCCTGATCGTGTCGCGCGCCTTTCACCTGCACGCGATCGAGGCCGATCTGGCGCGGCTGCGCGCCCGGACCGAGGGGCAGGCGGTGCTGGGCGGGATCGTCACCGCCGCGCCTGAAATGCTGACGGTCGCGCGCACGATCGAGCGCGTGGGCAGCGCCAATGTCGCGGTGATGCTGCTCGGGGCGAGCGGGACGGGCAAGGAACTGCTTGCCCGCGCCGTCCATGCGCAGAGCGGGCGCAAGGGCGCATTCGTGCCGATCAACTGCGCGGCGATCCCCGAAAACCTGCTCGAGGCCGAGCTGTTCGGCCATGAAAAGGGCGCGTTCACCGGCGCGATCCGCACCACCGAGGGCAAGATCGAACAGGCCGAGGGCGGCACCCTGTTCCTCGATGAAGTTGGCGACATTCCGCTGCCGCTTCAGGTCAAGCTGCTGCGTTTCCTGCAGGAACGGGTGATCGAGCGGGTCGGCGGCCGGCGGGCGATCCCCGTCGATGCGCGGATCGTCTGCGCGACCCATCAGAATCTGGAGGCGATGATCGCCGAGGGGCGGTTCCGCGAGGATCTTTATTACCGGCTGGCCGAAATCGTCGTGCGCATCCCGCCGCTCAAGGACCGCAGCGGCGATCCGGTGCTCCTCGCGCGGCATTTCCTCGCGCATCATGCCAAGGCCATGGGCCGGGGCGTCACCGGCCTTGCCGCCGATGCCGTTGCCGCCATCGATGCCTGGCATTGGCCGGGCAATGTCCGCGAACTGGAAAACCGGGTGAAGCGCGCGGTGATCATGGCCGATGGCAAGCGCGTCACCGCCGCCGATCTCGATCTTGCCGCGCCCGAGGCGGCGGACGAGATGATCTCGCTGCGCGCGGTGCGCGAGACCGCCGAACTGGCGGCGATCCGCCGCGCGCTCGCCCGCACCGAAGGCAATATCTCGGCCACCGCCAAGCTGCTGGGGATCAGCCGCCCGACGCTCTATGATCTGATGAAGGCGCATGATCTGCGCGGCGAGGACCAGCGCGCGGTTGACTGACCTGCCTGGCTGCATCGCCGGCGGCGGGCGGGAAGGGGGAGTGACGCCGGAGCGTGCCCGGCTATGTTCGTGGCATGACCAGTGCCGACCTTGCCCGTATCGCCGCCGCGCTCGAACGGCTCGCGCCCCCGCCGCCGGCGATGGCCGATCCGCTGGCCTATCCCGCCTATCTCTGGACGGGCGGGGCGCTGGTCGCCGCGCGCGGTTTTCGGCCGGTGCCGTTGCCGCTGCTGACCGGGATCGACGATCAGAAACAGGCGGTGCGCGCCAATCTCGCCCGGCTCGCCGCCGGTGCCGCGGCGCATGACATGCTGCTCTGGGGGGCCAAGGGCATGGGCAAATCCGCGCTCGCCAAAAGCGCAGTCGCCGATGTGCAGGCGGCGGGCGGCGCGCTGGCGCTGGTCGAGGTGGCGGGCGACCGGCTGGCCGCGACTGGCGATCGCGCGGGGCTGGCGGCGCTGTTCGCGCTGCTCGAGGGCGTGCCGCGTGCGTTCATGCTGTTCATCGACGATCTGGGCTTTGCCGCCGACAGCCCCGCGCCGCGCCTGCTGCGCGCGCTGCTGGACGGCGGGGCGGAGGCGCGGCCGGCCAATGTCCGGCTGTGCGTGACCACCAACCGCCGCCATATCGTGCCGCGCGATCTGGGTGCGGAGGCCGCCGCCGCCAATCCGCGCGATGCTGCCGACGACCAGCTGGCGCTGGCCGACCGGTTCGGGCTGAGCCTTGGTTTTCACGCGCTCGATCAGGACGGCTATCTGGCGATTGTCGCGTCCTATTGCGCCGCCAATGGCCTGGATTTCGCCGCCGATGATGCGCTGGCATTCGCAATCCGGCGCGGTGCCCGTTCGGGCCGGGTCGCGCGCCATTATGTGACCGAGCTGCTCGGCCGCGCCGGACGGCCCGAACAGGCTGGATTTACAGACGCATAGGATTAAGGTCCGGGCGCGGGCCGGCAAAAAAAGGGGAGAGAATGATGGACCGTCGTGAGTTTCTCGGCGCAGCCGCGCTGCTTGGCATTGGCGGGGCGGCCGCCGGGCTGCTGCCCGCGCCGCTCCGCGCGCAGGCCGGATCGGCCGACGCCGCGCTGAGCGCGCTGTTCGAGCGCATCTTTGCCGAAGCGGTCGCGCGGTCGCCCGAGCTGGCGACCCAGCTTGGCCTCGACCGCGGGGCGGGGGCGGCGCTCAAGGCGCAGCTGGCCCCGCGCACCGCCGCCCGCCGCGCCGATGAACTGGCGCGCATCCGCGCCGCGCTCGCCGCGCTGCGCGCCGTCGACCGGCAGGCGGTGTCGGCGGCCAACCGGCTGAACCTCGACGTCGTCATCTACCAGCTTGACGGCCAGACGGTCGCCCCCACGCGGTTCGGGCTGGATTCGGTGGTGCGCCCCTATCGCCTGTTCCAGCAGGGCGGGGCCTATTTCTCGGTCCCCGATTTCCTCAACACCGCGCACACGGTCCGCACCGCCGAGGATGCCGAGGCCTATCTGGCGCGGCTCGAGGGCTTTGCCCGCGTGCTCGACGAGGACACGGCCGAGCAGCAGGCGCAGGCGGCGCGCGGCTATCTTGCCCCCGGCTGGTCGCTCGACCTGACGCTCGCCCAGCTGGCGCGGCTGCGCGGCCAGCCGGTCGAGAGCGGCGGCATGGTGATGTCGCTCGTCACCCGTGCCCGGGCCGCCGGGCTGGCCGGGGACTGGGGCACGCGCGCGGCGCGGATCGTGACCGACAAGGTGCAGCCCGCGCTCGACCGGCAGATCGCGGCGCTGCGCGCGCTGCGCCCGACGACGCGCGACGGCGACGGCGTGTGGCGGGTGCCCGATGGCGAGGCGATCTATGCCGCCGCACTCGCCCAGATGACGACCACGACGATGAGCCCGGACGAGGTTCACCGCATGGGGCTGGATCAGGTCGCCGAGATCAGCGCGGAACTGGACACGATCCTGAAGGGCCAGGGGCTGAGCACGGGCAGTGTCGGCGCGCGGCTCGCCCAGCTCAACCGTCGCCCCGACCAGCTTTATCCCGACACGCCGGCCGGGCGGGCGGCGCTGATCGAAAGCCTGAATGCCGATGTCGCGCGCATGGGGGCGGCGCTGCCGCGCTTCTTTGCGACGCTGCCGACCCAGCCGCTCGAAATCCGCGCGGTGCCGGCCGACATTCAGGATGGCGCGTCCAACGGCTATTATCGCGGCGCCTCGCTCGACGGGTCGCGCCCGGCCATCTATTTCATCAACCTCAAGGACGTCGGCGACTGGCCGAAATACACGCTGCCGGCGCTGTCCTATCATGAAGGGACGCCGGGGCATCATCTGCAGATCAGCCTGGCCCAGCAGTCAAAGGATATTCCCACGCTGCGCAAGCTGGGCGGATTTTCGGCCTATTCGGAAGGCTGGGCGCTCTATGCCGAAAGCATCGCCGACGAGGCCGGCGTCTATCGCACCCCGGTCGAGCGGGCGGGGTTCCTGCAATCCTATCTGTTCCGCGCGGCACGGCTGGTGGTCGACACCGGGCTGCACAGCCGCCGCTGGAGCCGCACCAAGGCCGCCGATTACATGGTCGAGACGACCGGCTTCGCCCGCCCGCGCACCGAACGCGAGATCGAACGCTATTGCACCCAGCCGGGGCAGGCGTGCAGCTACAAGGTCGGCCACGGCGTCTGGCAGCGGCTGCGCGAAGAGGCGGAGCGCGCGCTCGGCAAAAGGTTCGACGTGCGCCAGTTCCACGAGGTGCTGAGCGAGGGGGCGATGCCGCTCACCCTGCTCGAGGCGCGCGTCCGCGAACGCATCGCCGCGCAGCAGGGGTGAGAGGGAGTTATTGATCGGGAAGCACGGCACCGGGTGTTTCTTGATTGGGAAGAACGGCACCGGCCCGCACCCCCACCCGGCCTCCCACAGAGTATCCTGCCGATGGGAGGCCGGGTGGGGGTGCGGGCCGGTGCTGCCCCCGCGCCGTGAGGCGCGCAACAGAGTTCAGCCGAGCGTTTCCACCCGTTCCGCCAGTTCGAGCCACCGTTCCTCGGCCGCGTCCTTTTCCGCCCGGGCCGCCGCAATCGCGTCGGTCAGCTGCTGGAAGCGCGCCGGGTTGCTGGCATAAAGATCGGGATCGGCAAGCGCCGCTTCGTCGCGCGCGATCGCCTGATCGAGCGCCTCGATCCGCCCGGGCAGCAGATCATAGTCGCGCTGGTCCTTGTAGCTGAGCTTGGCGGCGGGCTTTGCCGCCGGGCGCGGCGCAGAGTCCGGCTTTGCCGCCGGGCGGGGCGCGGAGCGGGGCGCTGCCGGCTTGCGGCGCTTGGCCTCCCAATCGGCATAGCCGCCGGCGATGATGTCGACCCGGCCCGATCCGTCGAGGCCCAGCGTCACCGTGACCGTGCGGTCGAGAAAGTCGCGGTCATGGCTGACGATCAGCACCGTGCCTTCATAATCGGCGATCACTTCCTGCAGCAGGTCGAGCGTTTCGAGATCGAGATCGTTGGTCGGCTCGTCGAGCACCAGCAGGTTCGACCGGCGGGCAAACTCGCGCGCCAGCAGCAGCCGCGACCGCTCCCCGCCCGACAGCGTGCCGACGCGCGCATCGGCAAGGCCGGGGTCGAACAGAAACTCCTTCAGATAGCCATGGATGTGCTTGCGCACGCCCAGCACCTCGATCCAGTCGCTACCATCGGCCAGCACGTCGCGCACCCTTTTGTCGGGGGCGAGCAGGCTGCGCTGCTGGTCGATGATCACCCCGTCAAGCGTGCGCGCGAGCGTGACCGAGCCGGTGTCGGGGGGCGTTTCCCCGGTCAGCAGCTTCAGCAGCGTCGTCTTGCCCGCGCCGTTCGCGCCGACAATGCCGATGCGGTCGCCGCGCTGGATGCGCAGGTTGAAATCGCGGATGATCTTCCGGTCGCCAAAGGATTTGTTGACGTCCTCGGCGGCGATCACCGTCTTGGTGCGGACGTCATCGGCCTCGATCGCCAGCTTGGCCGCCCCGGCCGGGCCGAGCATCGCCGCGCGCTGGGCGCGCATGCGGTTGAGCGCCTCCAGCCGGCCCTGATTGCGCCGCCGCCGCGCGGTGACGCCGCGTTGCAGCCAGTGCAGCTCGAGCTTGAGCTTGGCATCGAGCTTTTCGGCGGCGCGCGCCTCTTCGGCATAGACTTTTTCCTGCCACGCCTCGAACCCGCCAAAGCCGATTTCGGCGCGGCGCATCTGTCCGCGGTCGAGCCACAGCGTCGACCGGGTGAGCCGGGTCAGGAAGGTGCGGTCATGGCTGATGACCACGAATGCGCCGGCAAAGCGGTTGAGCCAGGATTCGAGCCAATCGATCGCCGCGAGGTCGAGATGGTTGGTCGGTTCGTCGAGCAGCAGCACGTCGGGCGACTGGGCAAGCGCGCGGGCGATGGCGGCGCGCCGCCGCTCGCCGCCGCTGGCGGTTGCCGCCGCGCGCGATAGATCAAGCCCGATCTGGTCGGCAATCGCCGCCACCTCATGCGCGGGCGGCGCATCCGGCCCGGCGAGCGCGAAATCGCCGAGCGTGGCAAAGCCATCGACCTTCGGATCCTGTTCGAGCAGCACGACATGGGTGCCCGGCACCAGGGTCCGCCGCCCCTCGTCACAGTCGATCCGCCCGGCGAGCAGCTTGAGCAAGGTCGTCTTGCCGGCACCGTTGCGGCCGATGAGCGCGAGCCGGTCGCGCGCGCCGATATGGATGTCGAGATTGCGGAACAGCCAGCCTGATCCCTGGACCAGGCCCAGATCTTCAAAGGCGAGAACGGGTGCGGACATGGCGGGCCAGATAGGGGGCTTGGCGCGCGCGTGCCAGCAAAACCGACCGGGTGCGCCCCCGAACGTCCCGATGAACGCTGGCAGCTGCGGCCATTCATGACCTATTCAAAGCCCGGGCATTACCCGCTAAGCATCATGGCAAGCATGAGGCAGATCATTCTTATCCCGGCAGCGGGGCTGGGCGCGCTGGCCGCCTTTGGCGGGGCCATGCCCGGCGGGGCGGAGGCCCAGGTCGACCGGCGCGGCGACCAGTATCACGCGTTCGAGGCGCGGCGCACCGGGCAGGTGATGTCGCTGCGCCAGATCGAAAGCCGGATCCTGCCGATGATGGGCGATGCCGATTATCTGGGGCCGGAATTCGATCCGGGGGCGGCCGTCTACCGGCTGAAGTTCATGCGCCAGGGCCGGGTCAGCTGGGTCGATATCGACGCCCGCACCGGCGATGTCATCGGCCGGTCCGGCCGCTAGAGCGGAGACACAGATGCGCGTTTTGATCGTCGAGGACGAGCCGAGCCTCGGGGCGCAGCTGCGCCGCACGCTGGAAGGGGCGGGCTATGCCGTCGATCTGGCGACCGATGGCGAGGATGGCCATTTCCTCGGCACCACCGAAAGCTATGACGCGGTGATCCTCGATCTCGGCCTGCCTGAGATTGACGGGCTGACCGTGCTCGACCGCTGGCGGCGCGACGGCCGGGGGATGCCGGTGCTGGTGCTGACCGCGCGCGACAGCTGGTCCGACAAGGTGGCGGGGCTGGATGCCGGGGCCGATGATTATCTGGCCAAGCCCTTCCAGTCCGAAGAGCTGATCGCGCGGCTGCGCGCGCTCATCCGCCGCGCGTCGGGCAATTCCAGTTCCGAACTGATCGCCGGCGATGTCCGGCTCGACACCCGCTCGGGCAAGGTCACGCTGGCCGGGGAGCCGGTCAAGCTGACCGCGCAGGAATATAAGCTGCTCAGCTATCTGATGCACCACAAGGGCAAGGTCGTCAGCCGCACCGAGCTGATCGAGCATATCTATGATCAGGATTTCGACCGCGATTCGAACACCATCGAGGTGTTCGTGACGCGCATCCGCAAAAAGCTGGGCCAGGATGTCATCACCACGATCCGCGGCCTTGGCTACAGCCTGGAAGAGCCGGCGAACTGAGCGCCGCCGCACCCGAGGCCGGGCCGGACGGCGGGGGCGCGTCCCCGGCCCCTGCCTCGCTCATGCCCGCGCGCGTCACCACCGGCTCGCTCAGCCGGCGGATGATCGTCATCGCGTCGATCTGGATCGGCGTGCTGCTGATCGGCGGCGGGCTGGCGCTCGACCGGGTGCTGACCAATTTTCTCACCCGCAGCTTCGACGATCAGCTGAGCTATGTGCTGACGGCGATGATCGCCTCGGCCGAAATCGGGCCGGGCGGCGAAGTGATCCTCAACCGCCCGCTCGGCGATCAGCGCTTTCTCGAGCCGGGATCGGGGCTGTATTACCAGATCAGCGGGCGCGGCTTTGAACATTTCCGCTCACGCTCGCTGTGGGACCGGTCGCTGTCGGTGCGCGCCGATCATCCGCCGGGCGCCCTGCATGCCTATGACAGCCGCGAGTTTCCCGAAGAGCCGCTGCGCGTGCTCGAACGCGATGTCGAGGTGCCCGGCTCGCCGGTCATCTGGCGGTTTCAGGTCGCGCAGGACCGCAAGGGGCTGAACGACCAGATCCGCGCGCTGCGCCGCGTGCTGGTGCGCAGCTTTGCCGCCCTCGGCCTCGGGCTGATCGTGCTCGCCGCGCTCCAGACCTTTTACGGGCTGCTGCCGCTGCGCAAGGTGCGCGAGGCGATTGCGCGGATGCGCTCGGGCGAGGCGAGCCGGGTGGAGGAGCCGCTGCCCGAGGAGCTGACCCCGATGGTCGAGGAGCTGAACGCGCTGATCGCCCATAATGAGCGTCAGGCCGAAGAGGCGCGCCGCCATGCCGGCAATCTTGCCCATGCGCTCAAGACGCCGCTCACCGTGCTGATGAACGCCGCCACCGCCGAGGCCCCCGATCTGGCTGAATCGGTGGTGCGCGAGGCGCGGACGATGCGGCGGCAGGTCGATCATCATCTCGCCCGCGCCCGCGCGGTCGGGCGGCGCGGCCAGGCCCATGCCCGGGCCGAGATCTGGCCGAGCATCGAGGCGGTCGAGCGCGCGGTCGCGCGGCTTTACCCCGATGTCCGCATCGACCGCGACGGGCCGCGCGATCTGGCGGTTCGGATCGAGCGTCAGGATCTGGACGAGCTGATCGGCAATCTGGTTGAAAACGCCGCCAAATATGGCGGTGGCAGCGTGTTCGTCACCGTGCGCCGCGACGGCGATTTCGCCGAGATTCTGGTCGAGGATGACGGTGCCGGCATTGCCGAGGCGGACCGTGCCCGGCTGTTCGACCGCGGGGCGCGGCTCGACACGTCCAAGCCCGGCACCGGCCTTGGCCTCGCCATCGTGCGCGACGTCGCCGAAATCTATGGCGGGCAGGTGGCGCTGGAGGAGAGCGAGGATCTGGGCGGCCTGCTCGTCCGGCTGCGCCTGCCGGCGGCGGACGCGCCGGGCCTGCCGCGCGCGGGCGCAAGGCGCGGTCTGCGAATGGTCCATGGCGTTCGACCGACGACAGGCTGATCCGTTGCGTGGGGGGCGGGGCGCGATATGGTCGCCACCGTCGGTCCGCGCGCCCGGCGACCGCCGGGACCGGGGACCCGTGACCCGCATCAAGACATGCAGATGACCAAGGGGAGAGACAGATGATGACCCGCATGGCCGCACGCGCGGCGCTGCTTGCCTGCACGGCGGCGCTGCTGCCGCTTTCGCCTGCAATGGTGACGCCCGCAATGGCCGCCGCGGCGAAGGCCGCCGACCGGCCCGAACTCGGCCGCTTCGGCTTTGATGCCGATGGCATGGACCGGGCCGCGCGCCCGGGCGATGATTTCTACCGCTTCGCCAATGGCGGCTGGGACGACCGCACCCAGATTCCCGCCGACCGGTCGAGCTGGGGCGGCTTTGCCGTGCTGCGCGACCTGTCGGACCAGCGGACGCGCGAGATCGTCGAAGGCGCGGCCAAGGCCCAGCCCGGCACCACCGCCTACAAGGTCGGCCTGCTCTATCAGGGCTTCATGGACGAAGCGGCGATCGAGGCGGCGGGCATTGCGCCGCTCCAGCCCGAACTGGCGCGCATCGCCGCGCTCGCCAGCAAGACCGATCTGGTCCGCTATCTGGGCGACGGCATGCGCGCGGGCAAGCGGTCGCCGATCGGGCTGGGCGTCGCTCAGGACCTGAAGGACAATAGCCGCTATGCCGCCTATGCCGGCCAGGGCGGGCTGGGCCTGCCCGACCGCGATTATTATCTGGACGACAAGAACCCGAAGTTCGTCGAGACGCGCCGCGCCTATCAGGCGCATATCGCGCGGATGCTGACGCTGGCCGGCATTGCCGGGGCCGAGCAGAAGGCGGCGGGCATCGTCGCGCTTGAAACCCGCATCGCCGCCACCCACTGGACGCGCGCCGAATCGCGCCAGGTGGAAAAGCGTTACAACCCGATGCCGGTGGCTGAGCTTGGCACCCGTATGCCCGGCATCGACTGGGGGCTGTTCCTGTCGTCGGCAGGGCTGGACATGCCGCAGCTGATCGTGTCGCAGCCGAGCGCGATTGCCGGCACCGCGCGGCTGATCGCCGATGAACCGATCACCGTCTGGCAGGATTATCTGACCTTCCACGCGATCTCGCGCGCCGCGCCGATGCTGCCCAAGGCGTTTGTGGCCGAGGATTTCGCGTTCAAGGGCACGGTGCTCGCTGGCACGCCCCAGCTCAAGGACCGGTGGAAGCGCGGCGTCGATCTGGCCAATGCGCTGATGGGCGAAGCGGTGGGCGAGCTTTATGTCGCGCGCTATTTCCCGCCCGAGGCCAAGGCCAAGGCGGAAACGCTGGTCAAGAACCTGATCGCCGCGTTCGACGTGCGGCTGCAGCGGCTGGAATGGATGGCCCCGGCCACCAAGGCGCAGGCGCGCGAAAAGCTTGCCGCCTTCACCTACAAGATCGGCTATCCGGACAAATGGCGCGATTATTCGACGCTGGAGGTGCGGCCGGGCGATCTGCTGGGCAATGCCGAACGCGCGGCGCGGTTCGAATATCAGCGGCGGCTGGACAAGGTCGGCAAGCCGGTCGACCGCAGCGAATGGGGCATGACGCCGCAGACGGTGAATGCCTATGCCAGCCCGGTGATGAACGAGATCGTGTTCCCGGCCGCGATCCTGCAGGCACCTTTCTTCGACCCCAAGGCCGATGATGCGGTGAATTATGGCGGCATCGGCGCGGTGATCGGCCATGAAATCAGCCATCATTTCGACGATCAGGGCCGCAAGTTCGACAAGACCGGCAATCTGGCCGAATGGTGGACCGCCGAGGACGCGACCCGGTTCAAGGGCTATACCGACCGGGTGGTCGCGCAATATGGCGCGTATGAGCCGCTTCCGGGCCGCAAGGTCAATGGCGCGCTGACGCTGGGCGAGAACATCGCCGATCTCGCCGGGCTGACCGTCGCCTATGACGCCTATCAGCTGTCGCTTGGCGGGCGGAAGGCCCCGGTGATCGACGGCTTTACCGGCGATCAGCGCTTCTTCCTCGGCTGGGCGCAGGTGTGGCGGAGCAAATATCGCGAGGCGCAGCTGCTCCAGCAGCTGACCACCGATCCGCACACGCCCAGCCATTTCCGGCCCTATGTCGTGCGCAACCTCGATGCCTGGTACAAGGCGTTTGACGTCAAGCCGGGCGATAAAGGCTATCTGGCGCCCGAGGCGCGGATCAAGGTCTGGTGACGCATCCCGGCCCGCCGGTGACGGCGGGCCGGATGGCGGACGAACACGGGGCGCGGGGGCCGGGTGGCCGCCGCGCCCTTTTTGTCATCTGCGCCGGATCGCCGATCAGCCGGCGGCCATCGCCTCGTCGTCGATCGCGCGGGCGCGCTGCGCCGCCGGGCGCGCGAGCAGCCGTTCGGCATAGGCGGCAAAGGAGGCGCGCCTCGGCAGGGTGCCGAACTCCAGCCCCCAGCCGATCTGCGCGCCCAGCATGACATCGGCGGCGCTGAACCGGTCGCCGGTCGCATAGTCATTGGCCGCCAGATGCGCGTCGAGCATGTCGACCACCGCGTCATAGCTGCCATAGCCGACCATCGCCTGCTGTTCGGCGCTAATGGTCACGCCCAGCACCCGGTCGATCACCGCCGCCTCGACCGGCCCGGCGGCGATGAACAGCCAGCGATAATAGGCCCCGCGCGCGGCGCTGCCCGGCGGCGGGGCGAGGCCGGCTTCGGGAAAGGCATCGGCCAGATAGGCGCAGATCGCCGCGCATTCGGTGACCACCGTCTGGCCGTGGCGCAGCGCCGGCACCTTGCCCATCGGATTGACGGCCAGATATTCGGGCGCCTTCATCGTCGTGCCATAGTCGAGCAGCACCGCGCGATAGGGCAGGCCCAGCTCCTCAAGCATCCAGCGCGCGGTGCGGCCGCGCGACATCGGATGGGTGTACAGGATCAGCTCGTCCATCTCATGCTCCTCCGCCATCGCCGCGCCGGGGCGACTCGTGCGGCCAGAACATAACACGAACGCGGGCTCAGATCATAGCGATCAGCCCAGATGGGTGCGGAAAAAGCCCGTCGTCCGTTCCCATGCCAGCGTGGCGGCGGGGGCGTCATAGCGTTCGGCCGAGCTGTCATTGTTGAACGCATGGTTCGCGCCCGGATATTCGTGCAGATCAAGCGGCCGCCCGGCGCGCATCAGCGCCCCGGCAAAGGGGCGCACTGTCGCCGCCACCCGCGCATCGAGCGCGGGCAGATGGATCATCACCGGCACTGCCACCCGCTCCGCCTCGGCCGGATCGGGGGCCGGGCCATAATAGCTGACCGCCGCCTTCAGCCCCGGCGCCCCGGCGACCGCGAGCCGCAGCACCAGCGCGCCGCCCCAGCAAAAGCCGGTGACCCCGGCCTTGCCCCCCGGCACCAGCTGCGCGGCATGGCCGATGGCCGACTGGGCATCGGCAAGCGTGCGGGCGAGATCGAGCTGGCCGATCATCGTGCGCGCCTGATCGGCATCGGCGGGCGTGCCGCCGCCGGGCGCGAGGAAGTCGGGCGCGACGGCGACAAAACCCTCCAGTGCCATGCGCCGTGCGACATCGCGGATATGGTCGTTAAGGCCGCGATTTTCGTGGATGACGACGATCGCGGCACGCGGCCGGCCCTTTGCCGGGCGCGCGACATAGGCGCGCATCGTCCGCCCGGGCGCGCTCGCCCATTCATCGGTGCGGGTGACAAGGCGCGGGTCATCGGCGGGCACGATGGCGGCGGCCGCCGCCGCCGGCGCGATGGCGGCGATCAGCGCCTCGGCAGCAGCGGCGGAGCCGGCGAGCAGCGTCATGTCGCGCAGAAAACCGCGCCGGTCGCGGTCCCCGCCCGGGCCATGGGTGAAGGCGTCATAAAGCGCGATCGCGCGCTGGCGAAGCTCGTCCATCTGTCCTCCCCGGCCCGGGCGCGGGCGGTGTTATTGCTTGCGGTAACGGTCGAACCAGCCGGTGATCGCCGCCGCCTTGGCCGCCGACTGGGACGGGCGCGCGGCGATGCCGCCATGGCTCGCCCCCGGCACCTTGACCAGCATGGTCGGCACGCCCTGCAGTTGCAGCGCCGAATAATATTGTTCGGATTCGCTGACCGGGGTGCGGTAATCCTCCGACCCGACGACCACCAGGGTCGGGGTCTTCACATTGCCGACCAGCGACAGGGGCGAGCGCGCCCAATAGGTCTGGGGGTCTTCCCACGGCTTTTTGCCGAACCAGTAGCGGGTAAAATAGGCCGGATTGTCGGCGGTAAGCGCAAAGCTTGCCCAGTCGATCACCGGCTTCTGCGTGGCGGCGGCCCTGAACCGGTCGGTCTTGCCGATGATCCAGCTGGTCAGCACGCCGCCGCCCGATCCGCCGGTGACGAACAGATTGTCGGGATCGATCAGCCCGGTGGCGATGGCGGCGTCGACCGCGCTCATCAGATCGTCATAGTCGCGGGCCGGATAATTCTTGTCGATTTCGTTGGCGAACGCTTCGCCATAGCTGGTCGAACCGCGCGGATTGACCGACAGCACCGCATAGCCGGCGCTCGCATAAAGCTGGTTGTCGGTCGCAAAGGACGGGCCATAGGCGGTGTGCGGGCCGCCATGGATTTCAAGGATCAGCGGGTGCCGCCCGCCCTTGGCGGGAACCGGCGGGATGGTCAGCCAGCCATCGATCTGCTTGCCGTCGAACGCGGTCGCGCTGATCTTGCGGACCTCGCCCAGCGTCCTGGCCCCCAGCCAGTCGTCATTGAGCCGGGTGAGTCGCCGGGCGGTGCCGCCGCGCACCAGCGCGATGTCGGACGGGCGCTGCGCCGTCCCCGCGGTGATGGCGATGCTGCCGTCGCGCGCGACGCTGAACGCGCCCCCGGCATAGGGGCGGTCGAGCCCGGCATCGGTCAGCCCCTCGGCCACCGTGCGGACCGATCCGTCAAGGCCGATGCGGATCACCCGCGTCGTGCCACGATCGTCCTGCACCGCATAAATCGACCGCGAATCCGCCGCCCAGACTGGCGACGACACATCGCGGTCGAGCCGCGCGGTCAGCGAACGCGGCGCGCCGCCGCCACGCGGCATCACCCACAGCTCGCCCGTTTCATAGGCGCGGCCGGCATCGTCAAAGCCGGTATAGGCGATCCATTTGCCATCGGGCGAGACGGCGGGATCCTGATCGGGGCCGCGCCGGTCGGTCAGGCGGCGGATCGCGCCGGTGGCGATGTCCAGCTCGTGCAGTTCGGTGTCGAACCCTTCGAGCTGCCACCGCTCGGTCAGATTGGCGCTGAAGATCAGCGCGCGGCCATCGGCCGTCCAGTCGATCGACCCGCCGATCGGCTGTTTGGCAAAGGTCAGCTGGCGCGGCGCGCCGCCTTCGGCCGAGACGAGGAAAATCTGGTCCAGCCCCGGCTTCAGATAGCCTTCGGCATCGGTGCGGTAGACGACCCGGTCATAGATTTCGAGCGGCTTGGCCCATTCCGCGCCCTCGGGCTTGTGCAGCGGCTTGGCGAGCGACGGGGCCTCGGCGGGCACCCGCATCGTATAGGCGATGCGCGTGCCGTCGGGCGACCAGGCGATGCCTGACGGGGCGGTGGGCAGGCCGGTGATCCGCGCGGTCTGGCCGGTCGCCAGCCAGCGCACATAAAGCTGCGCGCCGCCGCCCTCGGCGGTCGAGACATAGGCAAGGCGGGTGCCGTCGGGCGACCAGCGCGGGCGCAGATGCGATCCCGCGCCTGCGACCAGCGGCGTGTGCGCGCCGCTGCGGGTGTCGACCGTCCAGATGGTCGGCCGCGCGCGATCGGTCATGACGTCGTTCGACCGGCGGACATAGGCGATGATCGTGCCGTCCGGGCTGATCTGCGGATCGGTCGCGACTTCCAGGTTGAACAGATCCTGGCCGGTCAGCGTGGCCGGTGATGCCGGGGCAGGCGCGGTGGCGGGGGCGGGGGCGGGCGTCTGCGCGCCGGCTGCACCTGCAAGCAGGGTGGCGAGCGCAAGGCCGAAGATCGGGCGGAACAGCACGCCACATGCGGTGGCAGCGAGCGGGGCGGGGGACAGGCCGGTCATGCCCGCACTGTGCGGGTTTTTCCCGCCGGTTCAACCCCGTGCGGTGCGGATCAGTCGTCCTCGCCGCCCAGATCCTGCGCGACCTTCGGGCTGCGCAGCACCGAATCGATGCGGCTCGCCTCGTCGAAGCTTTCATCCGGCAGGAATTTGAGCTGGGCGGAGAATTTGAGGTTCACCCGCCTCGCCACTTCGCCGCGCAGATATTTGACGTTGCGCTTCAGCGCGTCGAGCACGTCCTTTTCGTCCGCGCCCAGCAGCGGCTTCACGAACACGGTCGCGTGGCGCAGGTCCGGCGACATCCGCACCTCGGTCACCGACACGCTGTGCGCGGCGAGCACATCGTCATGCACATCGCCGCGCATCAGCACGTCGGACAGCGCGTGGCGCACCTGCTCGCCCACGCGCAGCAGCCGCACCGACGGTTCGCCGGTTGCGCCGCCGCGCGTGCCGTTTCCCGCCCGGCTCACAGCGTGCGGTCGCGCAGCTCGACCTCGAACGTCTCCAGATAGTCGCCGGCCTTGATGTCGGTATGACCCTCAAAGGTCACGCCGCATTCCAGACCTGCGCGCACTTCCGCGACATCGTCCTTGAACCGCCGCAGCGAGGCGATCGAGCCGTTGTAGATGATGACATCGTTGCGCGTGATGCGCGCCTTGAGCGCCTTGCGGATAAAGCCTTCGGTGACGAGCAGACCGGCCGCCTTGCCATGCTTGCCCGCCGAGAAGACCTCGCGCACTTCCGCGCGGCCGACGACATGTTCGATCGACTCCGGGCCGAGCTGCCCGGCCATGCCGGCGCGGATCTCGTCGGTCAGGTGATAGATCACGTCGTAATATTTGAGCGCGACGCCGTCACGATTGGCAATCTCGCGCGCCTTGGCATTGGCGCGGACGTTGAAGCCGATGATCGGGGCCTTGGACGCGCTCGCCAGGATGACGTCGCTTTCGGTGATGCCGCCGACGCCCGAATGCAGGATGCGGACGCGGATGTCCTCGGTCCCGATCTTGTTCAGCGCGCCGACAATGGCTTCGGCCGAACCCTGGGTGTCGGCCTTGACCACCACCGGATATTCCATCGCCTGCTTGTCGCGCAGCGCCGAGAACATCGATTCGAGGCTCGCCGGGGCCGATGTCGTCCGCTTTTGCTGGATCACGCTGGCGCGATAGGCGGCGACCTCGCGGGCGCGGGCCTCGTTCTCGACGACGGTCAGCTGGTCGCCGGCCATCGGCACGCCCGACAGGCCGAGCACCTCGACCGGCGTCGACGGACCGGCAACCTTCACCTGCCGGCCCTTGTCGTCGATCATCGCGCGCACCTTGCCGCTTTCCGCGCCGACGACGAACACGTCGCCGACCTTGAGCGTGCCGCGCCCGACCAGGATCGTCGCCACCGGGCCGCGGCCCTTGTCGAGCTGCGCCTCGACGACCGTGCCTTCGGCCGGGCGGTCCGGATTGGCGCGCAGTTCGAGCAATTCGGCCTGAAGCTGGATCTTCTCGATCAGCTCTTCAAGATTCTGGCGCTTGAGCGCGGAGACTTCGACATCCTGCACTTCGCCGCCCATCTGTTCGACGACGACTTCATACTGGAGCAGTTCCTCGCGCACCTTTTGCGGCTTGGCCTCGTGCTTGTCGATCTTGTTGATCGCCACGATCATCGGCACGCCGGCGGCCTTGGTGTGGTTGATCGCCTCCACCGTCTGCGGGCGCAGCCCGTCATCGGCGGCGACGACGATCACGACAATGTCGGTCACGTTCGCACCGCGCGCACGCATTTCGCTGAACGCTTCATGGCCCGGCGTGTCGAGGAAGGTGATCTTCGACCCGTCCTTCATCGTCACCTGATAGGCACCGATATGCTGGGTGATCCCGCCGGCCTCGCCCGCGACGACATCGGTGCCGCGCAGCGCGTCGAGCAGCGAGGTCTTGCCATGGTCGACATGACCCATGATCGTGACCACCGGCGGCCGCAGCTTGAGAGTTTCGGGCGCATCGACGTCATCGGCGGTCTGGATGTCGATATCGGCATCCGACACGCGCTTGATGCGGTGCCCGAACTCGGTGACCAGCAGCTCGGCCGTGTCCTGATCGATGGTCTGGGTCAGGGTGACGGGCATGCCCATCTTGAACAGCGCCTTGACCAGATCGGCCCCGCGCTCGGCCATGCGGTTGGCGAGTTCGGACACGGTGATCGCCTCTGGCACCACCACGTCGCGCACCTGCTTGGCCTGGGGCTGGCTGAACCCGCCCATATGGGCGCGCTTTTCCTTTTCGCGCGCACGCTTCAGCGCGGCGAGCGAACGGGCGCGCGCGCCTTCATCGTCGTTGAGCGCGCGGGTGACGGTCAGCTTGCCCGACTGGCGGCGATCGTCGGTGCCGCGCGCCGGGCGCGCGGGACGGGCCGGCGGTTCGGGCCGGCGCGCCGGCTGCACCGGGGTGAAAC
>NZ_JAPFGX010000033.1:0-32309 GCF_059803575.1 Sphingomonas sp. URJC2 | reverse complement strand
CGTCGGACTCGGTGTCGGCGCAGGAGCAGGAGCCGGGGCCGGGGCCGGGGCCGGGGCCGGGGCCGGGGCCGGGGCCGGGGCCGGGGCCGGGGCCGAAACCGGCTGGAAGCCATAGCCGTCAACGACAAAGTCATCGACCAGCGCGACCGCACCGCCGTTCAGGTTACGCATCCGCGACGCCTGTTGCGGGTCGTCCAGAAACACGATGTTGTCGCGGGTGACGACGTTGGTGACCGACCCGAGGATGATCTGGTCGGTGACGTTGCGTTCGATCACCACATTGTCGGCAACATCGACGCGGATCCACAGCCGCTTGGAGTCGGTGGTCGGCGAAACGATGGTGTTGTTGGCGATCCGCAGACCGACAACGCCCTCGACCGAAATGCCTTCCCACTGGTCGGCGGAATAGATCAGGTTGTTTTCGATCGTGATGTTGGTGTGCGGGATGCCGCCCACCTCGTCGCGGATGAAAAAGCCCTGGGTGCCGGTGCCCGGCCCCTGCAGCACGATGTTGTCGCGGATGACGATGTTGTTCGATCCGCGCGTCTGGCCGTTGGTCCAGAACTGGATCGCATCGGGGTGGTCGCCGGGATTGGGCGTGAAGTTCGAATAGCGGTTGCCCTGGATCAGCACATTGTCGACCGCCGCGAAATCGCCGCCGTCGCTGCGGATGCGGGTGATCTCGTTGAACTTGACCTCGATGTCCGCCGTCCGCTCGAAAATGAACGCGCGGACAAGCTCTTCGAAGCGCGAGTTCAGGATCTTCACGTTCGACGAGCTGTCGACGAGCAGACCCCACATGTCGTTAAGCGGGTTGTCGTCAAGAGAGCCGTGCATGAAAATGTTGTTGAACGTGATGTTCGACGACCCCGTCATATAGGCCAGCTGAGTCCATTCAGCCTCGGAGTCGAGCTTGGCACGGCCGATTTCGATCCCGTCGAACGTCAGGTTGTTGACATTGGCAATCGTGAAGCCGGTAAAGTCCGCCCCCCATGCCACGTCCGACTTCAGCGTCACATTCGACGCGAAGTTCCTGTTGGAAATGACGACATCGCCATAGTTTCCGGCAGCAAGGACAATCGTTTCGCCACCGACTGCATTGGCCAGCGCCGCTGAAAGCTGGGCCGAGTTCGCAACCTGGATAACCGCCATCTTGACCCCCGGGGGTGGCGGAACACGACAATCGTGTCCGCGATCTCGGGGATCACCTTATGAACGGCGGCTTATGCGGCAGTTTCGGTGGGTGGTTAAGACCCACTCACCCATGATTGTGTCGCGCGGCCCCGCCAACCGGTGGCGGAGCCGGACGGATCAATAGGCGGTGCGCTGGAGCAGCAGCGTCGCGGCCGTGCGGGCCATGATGTAAAGGTCCAGAAACACGGACCAATTTTCGATATAATATAGGTCGCATTCCAGGCGCTTGAGCAGCTTTTCCTCGGTGTCGGTCTCGCCGCGCCAGCCTAGCACCTGCGCCCAGCCGGTCATGCCCGGCTTGACCTTGTGGCGCGCGGCATAGTGCGACACCACGTCGGAAAACACCCGGTCGCCCGCCTTGGTCGACGGTGCGTGCGGGCGCGGGCCGACCAGCGACATTTCGCCGCGCAGCACGTTGATCAGCTGCGGCAGCTCGTCGATGCTCGTCCGGCGGATGAACCGGCCGACCCGGGTGATGCGGTCATCCTGCTTGCGCGCCTGGGTGATGCCGTCCGCCTCGCACCGGTCGGTGCGCATCGAACGGAATTTCCAGATCTTGAACCGGCGGTTGTTGAACCCTTCCCGGTCCTGCAGGAAAAACACCGGGCCGGGGCTGTCGAGCTTGATCGCCAGCATGACGATCAGCAGCAGCGGCGACAGCAGGATCAGCGCCAGCGTGCCGATCACCAGATCCTCGATCCGCTTGACCACCTGATCGAGGCCGGAAATCGGCCGCTCGAACAGCGTCATCACCGGCAGGTCGCCCAGCAGCACCACCGGCCGCTGCGAAAAAGCAAAGGTCGCCAGATCGGGGGCAAGGCGGATGCGGACCGGGGTGATCGCCAGTTCGGCAACTACTTCCTGCAACCGCCGCTCCGCCGACCAGGGCAAGGCGACGATCACCTGATCGACCTCGCCGCGCCGGATATGGGCGATCAGGTCGGTCAGCGCGCCGTGCATCGGCAGGCCGACCTCGCGCGGGGGCAGGCGTTCGGGCATCCGGTCGTCGAAAAAACCGACCAGATCGATGGTCAGCTTGTCATTGCCGAGAATATATTTGGCCAGCCGGTCGCCCTGCGACCCGGCCCCGAAGATCGCGACCCGGTGGTTGAGCACGCCGCGCTGCTTGAGCCGGCGCAGCCAGATCGTGCCAATGCCGCGGGTCGCGATCAGCGCACCCCCGCCGCCGAGGAACCAGGTCAGCGCCCAGCCACGCGAAAAATCCTCCGACACCTTGAGCATGAAGCCCATGGTCATCAGGAACATGCTGGTCGCGATCCAGGCGGTGCAGACGCGCGTCCAGCCCTGACGGACCGAGAAGCGCGCATCGATGTCATAGGCCCCGGCCACCTCGGACAGGCCGGCATAGAGCAGCGCGCCGACCAGCGCGGCATTGCCGTAGGAATCGACCATCGACGGCGGGACGAAATCGAGCGCAACCGCCGTGGCGGTAAAGCAGGCACCGGCCACCACCACCAGCTCGGCGATGCGCAGCAGCAGCGTGACGATGTCGAGCATCACCGGCGAGCGCGGCTGGGTATCGCCCAGCTCAAAGGGCTGGAGCTGCGGCGCAATCGGCGCGCGCCCCGATTCGGCCGATCCGGGCGGCAGCGGCTGAAGCATCAGGCCCGCCCTCCCGTCAGCGCCTGCGCCTTGGCGGTGGTGATCAGCGCCGCGCGCGCCGCCGGGGCCATCGCGCCGATCAGATCGGCGGCAAAGCGGCGGTTATTCTCGAACGCCTGCGCGGGGTCGCCGCCCACGGTCGAAATGCGGACGAGCACCCCGTCGGGGATCTTGCCCTGAAACGCGGTCTGCAACTTCATCCGCCGCTGTTCGGCGTTGGAGGTCGGCAGATATTCGCCGATCCGCGTCCAGTAGCTGACATATTCGTCGCGGCCGGGCGAGTTGGCGATCAGGTTACGCCCCGGCACGGCAACGCCGGGGCCGATCGGGAAAGAGGCCGGGGCATCGCCGTTGATGGCAAAGCCGAAGGCTGGGTAGCAGACCTCGGGCCGGTGCAGCTGCAGCGTGTCGCTCTGCGTGTCGCCATAGGCGATTAGCAGCATGACGATGCTGTTGTCGGGCCCGATATAGAGGCGGCCGACCGACTGGCTGTAGAGCTTTGCCGCCAGGCTGTTTTCGTTGGTCGGCGTCACCAGCCCCTCGGCCTGGCGATAACGCCACGGCCCAAAGCTGCGCGGCACCTCATCCTCGAGCTTGCGCGCACCGAGCAGCGACATGCGCTCGCGCGGGCGCATCGCCTCGGCAGCCCCGGCAGCGGCAAGGCACCCCAACCCGACGAGCAGATCGCGGCGGTCGATCATCGTGCCCCTCCCGACAACAGCTTGCGCACCGGGGTCATCACGCTGTCGACCAGGAAGATGCCGATGAGCGCGGTGGCGAACATCACCAGCCCCGCCGTCGAATGCAGGAAGCCCTGCGCCGCGGCATTGCCGAAATGATAGGTGATGAGCACGAGGATGATCACCCGGACGAGATTGGCGAGCAGCGCCACCGGCACGATCCACAGCATCAGGAACAGCGCATAGCGCCACGACGCATTGTGCGAGATATAGATGTAGAACAGGCTGATCGCCGTCAGGCTGATCAGCGAGTTGAGCCCGGCGCACGCATCCTCGACCAGCAGCTGATACTGGGCGACATACAGCGTCACCCCCTCGCGCACGATCGGATAGCCGGCATGGGTCAGCAGCCAGGTGGCGCTGACCGAGACATAGGATTTGAGCGGGCCGGTGATCGAATCGATCACCCAGCCGGGGATCGGCACGACGAACAGCAGATAGACGAGCGGGAACCACATCCGCCGCGCCGCCTCCAGCCCGAAAAAGCCATAGAACAGCCCGAGCAGGACGCCGCCCAGCGCCAGCACCTCGATCGCCAGAAAATCGAACGCGCGGCCAAAGGCATAGACGGCGAGCGCGGGGATGATCAGCGCCGCCATGCCCGCGGCACTGCCGGGGCGGCGGATCGTGCGCAGCTCGGGCCAGCGGCGCGCGAACAGCCAGATGCCGGTTGCGAGCACGATCGGCCCGTGAACGCCGGTTTCCCCGGTCCAGCTGTCGCGCGCGACCGCGACCAGCGTGGGCACGAGCAGGGCGAGCACGCCGATCACGAGCGGCCAGTGCTGGCGCAGCAGCGCCGACAGGCCAGGGGCGGGCCGCAGGCTGTGGGTCGACATGTCCATCAGAAGTCGTTCAGCACCGCGCCCACGACCACCGACTTGTCGGCGCGAAGCTGCTTGGCCAGCGTCTTCATGTCGTTGACATAGGTTTCATGCTTGCGCGCGACGAGCAGGCTGAAGCCCGCCATGGTCGCGACGCGCTGCCCGTCCGAACACAGATTGGCCGGGGCGGTGTCGAAGATCGTCAGCTCATATTCGCGCAGCAGCTGGTCGACCAGCCCGCGGAACCGCGCGCCCGACAGCAATTCCTGCGGATTTTCAGCAGGATCGCCCGCGCCGACCACGGCCAGATCGGGCATCAGCGCGGTGTCGACGACGTCGGCAAGCGCCAGCCGGTCGCTGGCGAGATAATCGGCCAGCCCCGGCATGTCGATCGGCAGGCCGCACAGATCGGCCAGCACCGGATCGCGCAGATTGGCGTCGACCAGCGCGGTGCGGATGCCCGCCTGGGCGGCGGCGACGGCAAGATTGAGCGCGATATAGCTGCACCCGCTGCCGGCAGCGGGCGAGCAGATGGCGAGCGCACGCCGCCCCTCGCGCAGATGCTGGGCAACCAGCCGGGTGCGCAGGCCGCGGATCGATTCGGCCTCGATCGACTGGGGATCGGCGATCATCACCGATTCGATCGCCGGCGGCACCTCCGGATCGGGGCGGCCAAGCGTGCGCCCGCCGCCGGGCGCGCCCATGTCGTGCAGCGCGAGTTTCATGCTCATGGTCAGCCCTCCGCCAAGGCGCGCCGGCGGTCGGCGCCCTTGCGATCGATGAAGTTGATCAGCCGCGCCAGCAGCCCGTTGGTCGCGCGGCGCGACCCGACAATGGCGAGCACCGGCACACCCGCTGCATATTCCAGATCCTCGTCGCTGCGCACGCGGCGCGCCAGCAGCTCGACGAGCAGCGCAAGCAAGATGCCGAGGACAAGGCCGAGCGCGACCGAGCCGCCCATGATCAGCGGCTTGTTCGGCCAGGCCGGCTTGGCCGGCAGGCTGGTGTTGCCAAGCGGTTCCATGTTGCTGACGCTGAGCTTGGCCTGACCGGCCAGCTCCTCGGCGCGCGCGGCCAGCTTCACATAGGCCTCGCGGCGGACGAGAATGTCCTGCTGCATCTGGTTGAGCTTGTCGATCTTGTCGGCCTGGGCGAGTACGCGCGCCTTCTGCATCTGATAGCTGGCTTCGATCTCGGCCCGGCTGGTGCCGCCGATCATGCCGCCGCCGCCGCGCGCCGCCTCGGCCTCCAGCGATTCCTTCTGCCGCAGCAGCGACTGATAGGTCGGATGGTTCGGCCCCAGCGTCTGCTGCGCCTGGGCGATCTGCTGCTTCAGCCCTTCAAGCTGCATGCGCGCGGGCGATGTCGGCGCTGCCATCTGCGCGGCAACCGGCGCGGTGCTCTGCGCCGACAGCGCGGCGAGCTTGGCGCTTTCCAGATCGACATCGCCGGCCTGCAGGACGATGCCATTTTCCTTGGCATAGGCGGTGCGCGCCTCTTCCGCCTCACGCAGCTGGGCGAGCGCGTTGCGCGCCTGCTCGGCATAGGTGGCGGCGCCGCGCTGGGCGTTGTTCTGGCGCGAATCGCGGTTCTGCTGAAGGAAGGCTTCGCGGATCGCCTCGGCAATGCGCTGCGACGACACCGGATCGGCACCGCGATAGCGGATCTCGATGATGTTCGACGTCTCGGCGAACCGCGCCTCGGTCTGGTCGATAATCTGTTCGGCCAGCCATTCGCGGATGTCGCCGCCCGGCGCGCCGGCCGCGTCGAACCGCGCCTGCACCGCCGGATCGGCCGCCCAGCCGAGCTTGTCGACGACCGGGCCGATGGTCTGGATGTCGGTGATCAGCTTGAGCTGGGTGGCGATGTAATTGCCGACCGCATTGGTCGCCAGCAGCTGGCCGGTCATCGGATCGGGCCGGGTGAGGTCGAACAGCACCCGGTTCTTCGCTTCGAAGCGCGGCGGCAGCAGGAACGCCGCCGCCGTCGCCGTAAAGAAGCAGGCGACCAGGGTCGCCCAGATGATCGACCGCCGCGCGGCCAGCATGCGCAGGAACTGGATCAGGCTCATCGCCGCCGCTTTCCTTAAAAGGTCCGTTCGCCGACGACGACGACGTCGCCCGCGCGGATCACATCGTCGAGCTTGACCTTCAGTTCCTCGCCGTCGCGGAACAGCTTGATCTTGCCGGTCGAGCCGGAAACGCCCAGCCCGCCGCCCCGCGCCAGTGCCTTGCGCACCGTCATCGGGCCGGCGCCCTTGATCGGATAGACGCCGGGCGCGTTGACCTGCCCGTAAATGTAGAACAGCTCGGCCGCCGGCACATAGATTTTGTCGCCGGCGCGCACCACCGGATCATCGTCGAGCGATCCCTTGGCGAGCTTTTCGAACGGCAGCTTCATTTCCTCGCCGGTCGCGCGGCGCAGAATCACGAAATCCGCGCCGCTTTCGCGCAGACCGCCTGCACGGGCGATGACTTCGGACACACGATAGTCGCGGTCGACCGGCTGAAGGCCCGACTGGCCGACCTCGCCCAGCACCACGACATAGCGGCTGGCGAAGGACACGATTTCGACCTGGACGACAGGCTTGGCATAATAGCCGCCCGCGCGCAGCTTGTCGGTGACAAGCGCGCCGAGGCTCAGCCCGGTCTGGCCCGACACGGTGATTTCGCCGATGAACGGCAGCTGGATCGTGCCATTGGCGCGCACCCGCGCCCGCGTCGTGAACTCGGGCTGGCCGAGCACCGACACCTCGACGACATCGTCGGGGCCGAGCACATAGCCGGCCTGCAGATCCTTTTCGGCCTTTTCCGCGCTGGCGGCGGCCGGCGGCGGCGTGACCCCCGGGGGGATCTGGGCGGCAAGCGGCGCGGCCAGCAGGGCCGCAAACGCCGTCAGGGATGTGTGCACGCTCTTCATATCGCCTCGTTCCGGTGATCGGGCGTCACAGCAACAGGCTGATGCCTGCGGTGACGACACTGCTCTTGAAGTTGAAGATCTGGTTGTTCGAGTCGCGCCGTTCCTGGACAAAGCCGGTCGTCAGCGTCAGCCGGCGCGTCACATCATAGCTCAGCCCGACATTCCCGGTGATGACCTTGTCCTCCGGCAGCAGCAGGAACCCGGGCAGCCCCCCCAGCTGCGGCCCGGCGCGGAAATCGCGCTTCTGGTAGGACGACCCGAAGTTCATCCGCAGGCGCGGATTGAACTGGTATGTGCCAGTCAAACCATAAAGATCGGTTATCGAATAGCTTGCCGCGACGAAGTTCTGGACTTCGACGTTGCGCGACGCCGTCAGGTTGACGGTGAAATCGTCATTGGGCCGCACATCGATCGCCGCGCGATAGGATACGCCGCGGAAATCGGGCGTGTCGTCCAGCCGCGGATTGACCCAGGTATAGCCGAGCGCGACCGTGCCGGTGATGCGCCGGCCGATCTGGCGTTCAAAGCTGATCCCGGCACTGTAATTCTCGACCCCGTCGCGCACCAGCCCGGTCGGCGTCAGGAAGCGCCGCTCGGGAAAGGCGCTGGTCGTGTAGGTGCCATAGATCGACAGCACGCCGAAGGTCGGCCGCTGATAGCCGAGCGAGGCGTTGAACGTGTCGCTGTTGGTGTTGAGCGGGCGGAACAGGTCCGAACTGTTGCGGCTCTCGTCATGGCGATAGCCGAAGCTCGGCGTCAGGCCGACCGCGCCGCCGCAACTGGCCTGCACGTCAATCGAGCGGCGCTCGTCGGTGTTGGGCACGGCCAGCGTTGCGAACACATCGGTAAAATCGCTCTGCTGGCGGACATAGCCGCCCGTCACCGTCGCCGAGCAGCGCTGGCCGGCGCGCAGCTGCGCCCCGCCCGACAGGGCGATGCGCTCACGGTCCAGCCGGCTGTTGCGGCGATAGAAATCATAGCCGACATTGCCGTTGAGGAACACGGTCTGCCGCCCGACCGGCAAGGCGATGATCGCATCGACCGAGGGCGTCACCCGCACATCGTCACGCGCCAGCCCGCCCAGATCAAAGCCCTCACCGACCCGGTAGACGTTGGTGTCGTAGATGAGCTGCGCACTCGGCCGGATCTCGACCCGCCGCTCATTCGGCCCGGCCGGACCCTGTCCGCCCCCCATGCCTGGCGTCTGCGCGGCTGCCGCCCCGGCGGTGCCGGCAAGCAGCAGGCCGAGGCCATAGGCGATTTTCCCACAGCGAATAGTCAAAATCTCTGCCCCTTTTTGTCGCATCCGGCCCGACCGGCGGCCTGCCCTGCGGCGGCACGCCCCGTGGCGGGCAGCGTGTTCCCTGATGCCATGATTCGACGGCACTGGTTAGCGCATCCTTTACGAACTCTCAGCATTTTACGGTCGTGCCGCATGTGCCTGTAACGCTTTTACCATCATTCAGGCGATAGGGACGGTTTTGTCTTGGGCGCAGAACAATGGTAGCGATCCTGGCGCACTGGCGAAAAGGGCAAGCATGCAAACACCTTATGACTGGATCACGGTGGCCATCTTTGCCGGGCTGATCGTGATATTCCTGCAACGCTCGGTCGGGGAAGGCGAGCCGCAGGATTCGATCCTCAGCTATCTGCCGCCGTCTGTCGGTTGCGCGGTGGCCAATTATGTCGGCAATGAGGGGTATGACCTGTTCGCGGTGATCGGAATCGTCGCGGTGCTGGCCTATAGCTATTTCGTGCTGAAGCCGTTCCAGCGCCAGGGCTGACCGGCCCCTTGGTGACGGATCATCGATCAAGCGAGGCGCAGGCTCTATGTTGCGTTTTCTGAGCAGGATTTTCTGGCCCTTCGGCCGCCGCCCGGCCGCGCCGCCGGCCAGTGCGCGGCCCGATCTGGAGGCGCTGCGCGAACGGCGCCGGGCGCGTGCCGAGGCGATGCGGGCGCAGGCCCCGGCGGACGAGGTGCCGGCTGGCGCGGCGGGCGACGCGGCCTTTCCCAGCTTCCGTTCATCGGCGATCGAACGCGGCGGGCGCGGCGATGCCTCGCGGCTGACGCGGGCGCGCACCACGCTGCGCGACGTCTTCACCCCGGCCCAGCCGGTGACCGAGCGGAGCAAATTCGCCGGGCGGCTGGGCGTGCTGGCGCGGCTGATCGAGATTCTCGAGGAACAGCGCAGCCATGTCGTGATCTATGGCGAGCGCGGCATCGGCAAGACCTCGCTGGTCCATATCCTCGCCGAAATCGCGCGCGATTCGCGCTACCTTGTCATCTACGCCTCGTGCGGGGCCTATTCGAGCTTCGAGGACATTTTCCGCGCCGTGCTGCAGGACATTCCGCAGCTTTATCTGCGCGACGTCGATCCCAGCGCGATTTCGGGCCTGGGCAATGGCAGCCTGGCCGACCGGCTGCCCGACAGCTTCGACGCGCGCCAGCTGGGCGAGCTGTGCGCCCAGATCACCGGCACGCGGGTGATCATCATCCTCGACGAATATGACCGCGCCGAAAGCGACCAGTTCCGCCTGTCGGTCGCCGAGCTGATCAAGAACCTGTCCGACCGCGCGGCGCGGGTGCAGCTGGTGCTCGCCGGCGTTGCCTCCAACCTGCAGGAACTGGTCGGCTATATCCCTTCCATCCGCCGCAACGTGATCGGCCTGCCGATGCCGCGCCTGTCGTCGGACGAGGTGCGCGCGCTGCTCAAGATCGGCGAGGATGCCGCCGGGGTCAGCTTCGCGCCCGGCGCAGCAGCCGCGATCGAGGCGCTGTCCAACGGCTCGCCCTATCTGGTGCGGCTGATCAGCCACCATGCCTCGATGCTCGCGCTCGACAGCGACCGGCTGGCGATTGACGAAGCCGATGTCTGGGCCGCGCTCGACAAGATCGTCGATGAAAGCGCCGGGCGCATCGATCCGCGCCTGATCGCCGCGGTCGCGCCCTATCTGGCGGGCACCGATGCCCCGCTGGTCAGCGCCGCCGCGCGCGCGGCGAGCACGCCCGATGGCTGGTTCGCGCCCGAAGATGCGCTGTCGCTGATCACGCCGGAACGCAAGGAGGCGCTGGCCGCGCTGCTCGACGCGCTGGCCGCAGCCGGCGTGATCGAACACAGCGCCGAGGCCGGGCGCTACCGGTTCCGCGAAGAGCCGCTGCCGACCTATTTGTGGATGCGCACCGCCCGCGATGCGCACCGCGCCGACCGGGTCAGCGCGCCGCTTCCCAGCCGGTCAGCCGCTCTCTGAGATAGTCGATCAGCGCTGCGGGATCGGTCGTCGCCATCACCGGCGGCCGGTCGCGCAGCCGGTCGATACAATCGCCCAGATCGTTCGCCTCCAGCGCGACCTCGATCATCCCGCGCGCCTTGAACGCGGCGGTGATTTCTTCCTGATGATCGTCATAATGCTCGCCCAGGCTGAACCGGCGCGGCATCGCAACCGTCCGGCACCCGGCGCGCAGCGCGGTGATCAGCGACCCGGTGCCGCCATGGCAGACGACGAACGCCGCCTCGGCCAGCAGCTCCTGCACCCGGCCGAACGGCAGGTCGCGGTGCACCTCGATCCCTTCGGGCAGCGTCGCCGGCATCGGCGTGTCGCCCACTTGCAGCACGACATGTTCGGGCAGCCGCCCGCTCGCCTTGAGCGCGATCACCGCCTCGACCAGCCGGGGAAAGCCAAGCGTCGCGCCGACGGTTGCAAACAGCACCGGCTGCTTGGCCGGCGGCGTGCCGTCCAGCAGGCGCAGCGGATCGAACACCCGCGCATCGGGCCATAGCCGGCCGAGCGCCGCCGACTGGACGATCACCTCATTGGCAAACGGCTTGATGCCGCGCGCGAATTTGGACGGCGCGTCGAACCGGGCGAAGGAATCGATCAGCACCAGCCGCGCACCGGCGAGCTTCGCCATCAGCGCGGTGCCATACATTGCGCCCGCGCCGGTGGTGATGACGACATCGGGGCGCTCCTCGCGCACGATGCGCGCCGACTGCGCCATGTTGCGCAACATGCCGCGCAGCATCGCGCCCTTGCGGCCGATGCGCGCCTGGCCGAGCGCATAATGATCGACGAAGCGCACCCGGTGGCTGTCGGCAAGGCTGCGGCCGAGCGCCGTATCCTCGGTCACGAACACATGCGGCCAGTCGCGCCACACGGGTTCCAGATCGAGCAGCTGGCGGACATGGCCGCCGCCCGAGGCCGCGAGGCACAATTTCAGCCTGGTGTCGGTCATGTTCAGCCCCCTTTGCGCATCGCCCTTACCGGCGGTCGGACCCTGCCGATAGCCGCCGAGACTTAACGTTCTTTTCGTTTTGCTCGTTTTAACCCTCGCGCCTATATCCGTCTCGGGATGGGACGGATGCTCCGCGCTGAACCGGGGCATCTCGCAGGGAGGTCATATGAAGAAACTGTATATGGGCGTGCTTCTCCTCGGCACGGCGCTGGTCGCCGGCTGCGGCAAGGGGAATGACGCCCAGCTCGAAAAGGGCCAGGTGGTCGCGACCGTCGGCGGCAAGGACGTGACGATCCACGAACTCAATGCCGAACTGCAGGGCGTGCAGATCCCCGCCGGCACCGACCGCAAGCAGGTCGAGCAGGCGGCGCTCCAGCAGGTTGTCCAGCGCAAGATCCTGGCCGATGTCGCGCGCGAACGCGGGCTCGACAAGACGCCGATGTTCCTGATCCAGCAGAAGCGGGCCGAGGAGACGCTGCTCGCCCAGCTGCTCCAGCGCCAGCTCGCCTCGTCGGTCAAGCAGCCGACCGCGCAGGAGGTGCAGACCTTCATCGCGCAGAACCCGGACCTGTTCGCCGAGCGCAAGATCTTCAACATCGACCAGATCCAGTTCGAAGCGCCCAAGGATCCGCGCGCCCTGCTCGCCTATCAGCCGTTCAAGACGATGGCCGAGGTCGAAGCGCAGCTGAAGAAGGACGGGCTGCGCTATCGCCGCGCGCCGGCCGTGCTCGACGTCGCGACCGCCAATCCGGAACTGGTGCAGCGGGTGCTGAAGCTGCCGGCGGGCGAAATCTTCATCATCCCGAACGGCGGCGCGGTCATCGCCAACCAGATCATCGGCCAGCGCGTCGAACCGCTGACCGGCGATCAGGCGAACCAGCTGGCGACCGGTCTGATCCAGCAGCGCAAATTCGCTGACCTGACCAAGCGCGACCTTGAACCCAAGGTCAAAAAGGCGCGCGACGAGGTGAAGTATCAGGGCGGCTATGCCCCGCCCAAGCCGGACGCCGCCGCCGCCCCGGCCGCCAAATAATCCCGGCCCGGCCGGGCGCGGTGCGCGCCCGGCCGGCCGCTCTTGCCCCGATCGGGGCTTTCTGTCGGAGCACCGGGCCGATGGCCGATTTCGTCCATGTGGTCATGACGCGGTTCAACCTGGCGACGCCGGGCCGCGAGGCCAGTTTCCGCACCCAGCCCGACTGGCTGGCGACACGTTTTGAGCTGTTCGAGCGCTATTGCCTGCCGGGCATGGCCGCGCAGACCGAACAGGATTTCGCGTGGATGATCTTCTTCGACGATCAGACGCCGCAGGCGTTCAAGGACCGGATCGAAGAGCTGCGCCGCATCCGGCCGTTCATCCCCTTCTACACGCCGCTGTTTCCGGGCGATGGCTGGCGCGACGCGGTGTTCGCGCGGATCGAGGCGCGGCCGCCGGCGTTGCTCACCACCAATCTCGACAATGACGATTCGCTGGCCGTCGATTTCGTCGCCCGTTTGCAGGCGGCGGCGCGCGCCCATCTGGGCGGGCCGGCCTGTGCGCTCAACTTCACCAACGGCTTCGTGCTGAGCGGCGAGCGGCTTTATGCCCATGCCCATCGGTCGAACGCCTTCACCAACCTGCTCGAACCGTTCGACGCCTCGGCGCGCACCGCCCCGGCGATCCCGCATATGGAGCTGGCCCGGCACCTGCCCGTCCATCAGCTGGACGGGCCGGGGGCGTGGCTGCAGGTCGTGCATGGCGGCAATGTGTCGAACAAGATCCGCGGCCGGCGCATTTCCTGTGCCGAGGCCAATGGCCGGTTCGCGCCCGCCGCCATCGCGCAGATGCGCGATCCGGGCCTGGCCGAGACGGTGGCCGAACGGCTGGTCGGCGAACCGCTGCGCCAGGCGCGCGACGGCGCCATCGCCCTCGCCCGCCGGCTGCGCGGCCGCTGACGGGGATTGCGATGACCGACCATGGCGCGGACGCGCCCGACCTGTCCATCCTGATGGTCAGTTGGAACACGCGCGAGATGACGCTGGCGGCGATCCGCTCTGTCTATGCCGAAACGCGCGACACCAGCTTTGAACTGATTCTGGTGGACAATGGCTCGGCCGATGGCACGGTCGAGGCGGTGCGCGCGGCGTTTCCGCAGGTCCGGCTGCTCGCCGAGCGCGACAATCACGGCTTTGCCAAGGGCAACAACATCGCCGCCCGCGCGGCGACCGGGCGGCTGTTGCTGCTGCTCAACACCGACACGCTGGTGCGCGACCGCGCGATCGACCGACTGATGGCATTCGCCGCCACGCGGCCCGATGCGCGCATCTGGGGCGGGCGCACGCTGTTCGGCGACGGGCGGCTCAATCCCAGCTCGGCCTGGAACCGGATCACCGCATGGAGCGCCTTCTGCCTCGCGGTCGGGCTGACGACGCTGCGCCCGCGCAGCCCGCGCCTCAACCCCGAACAGGTGGCGCTGTGGGGCGACGGGCAGGAACGCGCGGTCGATATCGTGTCGGGCTGCTTTTTCCTTGTCGAACGGACGCTGTGGGAGCAGCTGGACGGGTTCGACACGACCTTCTTCATGTATGGCGAGGAAGCCGATTTCTGCGGCCGCGCGCGCCGCGCAGGGGCGCGCCCGCGCGTCACCCCGGCGGCGGAGATCGTCCATTTCGGCGGCGGCAGCGCGGTGCGGCCGACCAACACGCTCGTCTATCTGTTCGGCGCGCGGATCGGGCTGGCGCTGCGCCATCTGCCGCCCGCCAGCGCGCGCATCGCGCGGGCGATGACGATCTTTCAGGCCTGGTGGCGGGCTTTGCTCTACGGGCTGGCGGCGCGGCTGTCGCCCGCGCGGCGCGATGCGGCCAGCCAGTGGCGCGAAATGTGGCGTCGCCGCGCGGAATGGCGCGACGGCCCGGTGCGCGCGGCGCTCTGAGACAGTCGGGAAAAGACCGCCGCACCCGCCCGGTGCAGCGCGGTCAGTTGCCGTAAAGCGCGCGCGCGGCGGTGCGCCACATCAGCTTGCCGCGCCCGGCATCGCTGCGCGCCCGCGCCTCAAGCGCCCGCGGCGAACCGATCGCACCCAGGCCGAGCGCCAGCGCGCCGAACCCGACCGCCTGCACCAGCCCGATCCCCATCCAGGGCAGAGCGCGCGCCCAGCCCGCCAGCCCGCCGCCGCGATGGTTGAAGATCACCCGCTGCTGGCCATGGGCGAACTTCCGCGCGCGGACATAATCGAGCGTCATCCGCCCCGGCGGCACGATTTCATCGACCAGCCCCTCGCGGTTCCAGATCAGCCGCACCCCGCGCGCCATCAGCCCGCGAATCATCCAGATGTCCTCGCCGCCGCTCTGGTTGAAGCGCAGATCGAACGGATCAGGCTCGGGAAAGCAGGCGGCGCGGTCGAACATCGCATTGCCGGTGCCAAGATAGGCCCAGCTGGCGGTGATGTCGGCACCGGTATCGGCATCGATCTCGCGGCTGAACAGCCCGGCGAGCATCTTTTCCAGCCCCGGCGGCGGCGGCGCGACGAAGCGCGGCGTGATGCGCCCGAAACAGGCAATGGTGCCGGCACGCGCCAGCGCGGCGAACGCGGCCAGCCAGCCGGGGCTTGGCACCTCGTCATCGTCGATGAACAGCACATGGCTGCCCCGCGCCTCGGCGACGCCGCGATTGCGGGCATGAACGACGCCGGGGCGCGGTTCATGAACATAACGCAGCCAGCCGTAGCGCGCGGCGGTGTCGGCGGCGCTGCCCGCCGGATCATTGTCGATGACCAGCGCCTCGACCTCTGCCGTCATCTGCGGGGCCAGCGCATCCAGCAGGCCGGACAGCATGCCGGCACGCCGATAGGTCGGGATCACGATCGAGATCAGCATAGGCGCTTTCGATTGGCTTAGCCGGCCGTTAAAGGAAGCTGTGCGAGGCGTCGAGCCTTGATCGGGGGTTGAATCATGTGCGGAGTTGCCGGCCTAACCACTGACGCCGGGCGCGACGCGGCCGGGCAGATGATCGACGCGATGACCCGCGCGATCGCCCATCGCGGCCCGGACGGGCGCAGTTTCGAACTGCTGGAGGGCGAAGGCGGCCGCACGGTCGCGCTCGGCCATGTCCGGCTGGCGATCATCGATCTGGCGACCGGGGACCAGCCGTTCCGCTCGGCCTGCGGGCGCTATACGCTCGTGTTCAACGGCGAGATCTACAATTATCTGGAAATCCGCGCCGAGCTGGAGGCGGCGGGCGTCACCTTCCGCACCCGGTCCGACACCGAAGTGCTGCTGGAAGCGTGGATCCGCTGGGGCGCGGCAGCGCTCGACCGGTTCCGGGGCATGTTCGCCTTTGCGATCTGGGATGCCGAGGCGCGCAGCCTGTTCCTCGCCCGCGACCCGTTCGGCAAGAAGCCGCTGCTCTATTTCATCAATCGCGGCGACCTGATCTTCGCGTCGGAGTTTGCGAGCCTGGCCGCGCATCCGGCCTTCACCGCCGACATCGATCAACAGGCGCTCGCCCGCTACCTGATCTGGAAATATGCGCCCGGCCATGACACGCTGGTCAAGGGCGTGTCGCAGCTGCCGCCCGGCCATTACGCCGTCTGGCAGGGCGGCCGGCTGACCGCGCAGCGTTATTTCAGCCCGCCGCTGCCGCTGCCGGCGGGCGAGCGCCGGCCGCTCGATGCCGCGGCGATCCGCGATTTCCGCGCCGAGCTGGAAGATGCGGTGCGGCTGCGGATGCGATCCGACGTGCCGCTGGGGGCCTTCCTGTCGGGCGGGCTCGATTCCTCGGCGATCGTCGCGCTGATGGCAGGCATGTCGCCGCATCCGGTCAAGACCTTCTCGATCGGGTTCAAGGCCGACGGCTTTTCCGAACTGTGGGCGGCACGGCAGGTCGCCGAGCGCTTCGGCACCGAACATCATGAGCTGGAGATCGAGCCCGATCATTTCCTCGACAGCCTGGCCGATGTCACCTGGCACCGCGGCGCGCCGCTGTCGGAAATGGCCGATGTGCCGCTTTATTATCTGAGCCACCTCGCCGCCCGGCATGTGAAGGTGGTGATGTCGGGCGAAGGATCGGACGAACTGCTCGCCGGCTATCCCAAGCATTGGGGCGACCTGTATCTCGCCCGCTATCAGGCGGTGGCGCCCGCAGCGCTCGATCCGCTGCTGCTCGACCTGCCCCGGCGGCTGCTGCCCTACAGCAAGCGCCGGGCGGCGATCCTGCTGCGCGCCGGGCGCGAACGCGATTTCGTCGACCGCCAGGCGGCCTGGTTCGGGCTGATGCCCCATGCCGATGCGGCGGCGCTCGCCCCGGCGCTGTTCGCGGATTACCGGCCGTTCGAATGGGCGGAGGATCCGGGCGCGGCTGTCGGCCCGCTGCACCGCGCGCTCTATTTCGACAAGACGGTGTGGCTGCCGGGCACATTGCTCGAGCGCGGCGACCGGATGACGATGGCCGCCTCGATCGAAGGGCGGATGCCGTTCATGGACCGCAAGCTGGCCGCGTTCGTCGCGACGCTGGGCGATGATGCGTTCCTGAACGGGCGCAGCGGCAAGACGATCCTGCGCCGCGCGATGCAGGCCGATCTGCCGCCCGACATTCTGTCGCGGCCCAAATCGGGCTTCCGCGTGCCGGTGGCCGAATGGCTGCGCGGGCGGCTGCGCGGCTATGCCGAGGACATGCTGCTCGGTCCCCAGTCGCGCTTTGGCGGTTTTGCCGACCGCGCGCGGCTGAAGGCGATGCTGGACGAGCATGTCAGCGGCCGCCGCAACCGCGAAAAGGAGCTGTGGTCGCTGCTGTCGCTCGAGGTGTTCCTGCGCGAGCTGGAAAGCCGCTCAGGCCACGCCCCGCGCGCGCTCGCGGCCTGAGGCGCGGCGGCCGGAAGCGGGGCGGCTTGAAGGCCCCCGGTCAGGCCGGGGGCTGCGCAGCTGAGTCGACCTTGGCCTTATAGGCAATCGCGCTCGCCAGCCCGAGCATCATATAGACGAGCGGGGCATTGTCGTCCTGCGCGAACACCAGCCGGACGACGAGATAGGCGACCAGCGCCGCGCAGACCGGCATCGCCAGATCGATCTCCCGCCCGCGCGGCCGAAGCGAAATCCTGAGCATGGTCGCCACCGCCAGCCCGAAAATGCCGAGGAACAGGCAGAAACCGATCACGCCGTAATCGAGCAGCAGCGTGACGATATAGGTGTCGACCGTCACCTGCCCGCCCGGCGTGCGGAAGCCGAGCACCTCGCCGCTCTGCCCGGTGCCATAGCCGATCGGGTTGCGCAGCACGAGCGGCCAGGTGCCGTCCAGCTGTTCCCAGCGCGCCTGATCGCTGAACCCGGTCGAGCCGCCGCCGATGGTGCGGAAGCGGATCGCATCGACGGTGAACATCGCCACCCCAAAGGCAAGCGCCAGCGCCGGAATGGCAAAGGCGAGTGCCGGGCCGAGCACGTCCGACTTGTCGGACCGCCAGCGGCGATAGGCCCAGATGCAGCCCCAGACCATGTGCGCGGCGAGCCAGCCGACAATCCCCAGCCGCGACCGGGTGAGGATGATGATGACGAGCAGCAGCACGTCGATCCCGGCATAAAGCAGCTTCGCGCCCAGCCCCGGCCGTTCGGCGATCTTCTGCAGCACGAACGGCGTCACCAGCGCCAGATATTCGGCAAGGGCGAGCGAGACCGTGTAGGTGCCAGTGACGCGGTAGGCCCCTTCGCGGAAATCGCCCGACAGCGTGCGCTGCACCGATTCGTCGGTCACGGCGAGGAAGGACGGGATGTGCCGCGCCCACAGGATCTGTTCGTTATAGGCCTCGGCCAGCCCCATCGCGCCCAGCACCAGCGCCATGCCGATCAGGTAATTGCCGAACTTCGCCGCCCGCCCGTCGCGCGCGCACACCCAGGCGGCGGCGTAAAACGCCCCGAACCACAGCACCAGATTGTTGAGGAAGATGTTGAGCGACCCGAACGGCGCGCGGCTGGGCACGATGGTGACGATCTGCACGACGATGAACGCCGCCATCATCTTCCACAGCCCCGGCATGCCATTGAGCGCGGCGGCCAGTTCGGTGCGGAAACGGGCCGAGACCGACAGGCAGATCAGCAGGATCAGCGCCATCGGAAACGCCGCCAGCCGGCGCAGCGACAGCCAGGGCAGGCCGGGCAGCTGCACCGCCAGATAGATCGGCCACAGCACGATGATGACCATATAGGCAAAGAACAGCCGTTCGAGCAGCCGGTCGGGCGCGCGGCCCTGATCGGGCAGCGCCCAGATCACCACCAGCGCCAGCATGACGACCGGGATTGCCATATAGACCATGAACGACGGCGGAAACACCGCGAACACAAAGCCATAGACGAAGCCAAGGACGAGACAGGCAACCACGAACGCGGCGCGCGCCACCGCCCGGCGCGCGGGCGCACGCACCGGCAGGAACGGCGGCAGCACCTGCTGCGGCGGCGTGAACCAGCCCTGCACGCGCGATGCGAGCGACATTCAGCGCCCCCCCGCCTGGCGACCGGCATCGCCCGCATCGGGCTGGGCCGGCGGGCGATAGCCGCGCCCGGGAACGAGCAGCCGCCCGGCCTCGGGCCGCGCACCCGGCTTCAGCCCGCCCAGCCGGCGGACCAGCGCCCGGTCTTCGGTCAGCACGCTGTTGTCGCGCACGACATGCGGCCCGCCCGCCGCCGGCCCGACATAGCGGACGGTGACATTGCCGGTCACGGTCGCGCGGCCGACATTTTCCAGCCGGATCCAGGCCTGTTTCTGGCGGTCGAGCGGGGACAGCACGCTGTTGCCGCTGATCTCGACATCCTCGGCCCCCTCGACCGAAATGCCTTCCCACTGATCCTCGGTGTAGATCAGGTTGTTGCGGATGACGAGGTTGCGATACGGATAGCGCTTCTGCTCGTCGCGGATGAAAATGCCCTGCGGGCCGACGCCATCGCCCTGCATGATGACATTGTCCTCGATCAATATGTCCGACGATCCGCGCTGCTGGCCGTTGGTCCAGAACTGGATGGCGTCGGGATGGTCGTCCGCGCGCGGCATGAAATCGCGGTAGCTGTTGCCGCGCACCACCACCCGGTCGACGGCGGCAAAATCGCCGGCATCGCTGCGGATCAGGCGAAAGCTGTTGCCGATCACCGCAATGTCGCTGCTGCGGTCGAAGATATAGGCGCGCATCAGCTCTTCGAAGCGCGAGCCGGCAATCTCGATGCCGGTGCTGCCGACCACATACAGGCCCCAGGCGTCGTTGGCGGGCGTGCCGTCGCGCGAGCCGTGGAAGAACACCCGGTCGAATCGCACCGACCGGCTGTCGGTGACGGTGCTGAGCTGGGTAAAATCCGGCTCGCCGGGGGCAAGCGCGCGCCCCAGATCGAGCTGGCGGAAGACGAGATTGGCGGACGCGCTGACCGCGACGCCGTCGAGCCGGGCCGGGCGCGCGGGGTCGCGCGACACGAGCGTCACCGCCGCCGGAAAGACGCGGCCGGCAATCGAGATCTGGCCGTAAGCCCCGGGGGCCAGCCGCAGCACCTCGCCCCCGCGCGCGGCGGCGAGCGCCGCGATCAGCGCCGGCCGGTCGGCAATGTCGATGATCCTGCCTGCCGCAGCAGACGCCTGCCCCGCCGGTGCAGCTCCGGCCAGCCCCGCCATCGCGGCGAGCGCCAGCACCCCGGCCGCGACGATCCTGCGCTCAATCCCCATTTTTCCGTCCCTGCCCGCCGCTGAGCGGCACCGCGCTATCGCAATGCCGGCAAGAAAGCAGTTTGTTTTTAAGGTTCGGTGAGCAAGGAGACAATCGAGCGCATATTCCGGCCGCCGCGCATCCCGGGCGGCGAAATGGATGGCGGCGGGACGATTGGGGGCAATATGAGCGGAGCCGAGATGACCATGGCCGACGGAACCGTGACCGAGGACCTGACCTATTTCCAGAAGGTGCGGCGCGAGATCGAGCCGCTGCTGCCGGCGGCGCCGGCGCGCATCCTCGAAATCGGCTGCGGCGCGGGCGCGACGCTCGCCTGGCTCAAGCAGCGCTGGCCGCAGGCGGAAACCTTCGGGGTCGAGGGGCATCGCCCGCTCGAGCCGCTGCTGCGCACCCGGCTGGACAATGTGCTGATCCATGATCTCGAACAGCCCCTGCCCGATCTGGGGCGGTTCGACCTGATCCTCGCGCTCGACGTGCTCGAACATCTGCGCGATCCCTGGGCGGTGCTCGCCACGCTGCGCCAGACGGTGCTGGCACCCGGCGGCGTCGTCATCGTGTCGGTGCCCAATGTCGCCCATTACAGCGTCACCGTGCCGCTCGCCTTTGGCGGGCGCTTCACCTATGCCGAGGACGGCCTGCTCGACCGCACGCATCTGCGCTTTTTCGACGAAGACGGCGCGCGCGGGCTGATGGCGGCGGCCGGGCTGACCGTCACCGACGGCGTCGCGACCGGCTTTGCCGGGCTGCGCCAGACGCTCGCCCAGAAACTCAGCTTCGGCCTGCTCCAGCGCTACATCACCATGCAGTTCGTGATGCGCGGCGAGGCCGGGGGCCAGCCGATGCGGCGCTGGCGGATCTTCTGAGGTTTTTGTTGTTTGCGGTGCGGCTGACGCCGCACGGGCGTTTTTTGTGCCGCGCCTCGCGGCGCGGGGGCGGCACCGGCCCGCACCCCCACCCGGCCCCCCATCGGCAGGATACACTGTGGGAGGCCGGGTGGGGGTGCGGGCCGGTGCCGTTCTCCTCGCTGACAATATCCGGTGCCGTTCTTCCCAACACACAACCCCCTCAGATCCGCCCCGCCTCCGCGGCATCCAGAAACGCGGCAATGTCGCGATCGAGCATCATCGGCACCGCGCGCGCGACGCGTTCGGCCGGCCAGTCCCACCAGCGCAGCGCGAGCAGCCGGGCGATGGTCGCATCGTCGAACCGCTTGCGCACCATGACCGCCGGGTTTCCGGCGACGATGGCATAAGGCGGCACGTCGCGCGTCACGAGCGCGCGCGCGCCGATCACCGCGCCGTCGCCGATGGTGACGCCCGACAGGATCATCGCTTCCCGCCCCAGCCAGACATCATTGCCGATCACCACATCGCCCTTGGTGCGCGGATGGCCGGGAATGGCGGCAAAGCGCGGATCCTTGGCCGGAAAGGGATAGGTGGTCACCCAGTCCGGCCGGTGTTCGCCGCCCAGCAGCACCTGCACCCCGGCCGCGACCGAGCAATAGGCCCCCATGCGCAGCCGCGCATCGCCCGGATAGGCGGGCAGGTGCAGATCGCCATAGCTGAACGGGCCGATGTCCTGATCGGGATAGCGTTCGGCCAGCAAATCGGGCGGCAGGTTCGCGCCGACCAGCCGGTGCTTGATCGCGCGCAACAGGCGGTAGAGCTTGGATTCAGGCATGTTCTCTCGGTGCTGGCCGGGCCGTTGATCCCGCTATAGCGGGGCGGCCGGACGGGTGGAATGGGAGCCGGGGCAAATGGCCGGTCATCGCCGCGCCAGCCGTTCGGGCGGGCGCGCCAGTTCGACCAGCCCCAGCCGCAGGGCCAGCCGCTCCGGCCCGATCACGATGGGTTCGGCAGTGCAGTCGGTGCCGCCGCGCAGCAGGCGCAGCTGATACTGGCCCAGTTTTACCCGTTCAAAGCTGAAATAACCGTCAAACTCGGTGCGCAGCCGGTGGACGACGACGCCCTGCCGGTCGACCAGCGCCACCTCCTCGCCCGCCAGCGGCCGCCCGGCCCGCGCCAGCGTGCCGTCGACGGTCGCGGTGCGCACGATCGCCAGCTCGACCGGCGTCACCAGCCCGGCGCGCGGCACGGCGGCAACCCCGCTATCGCCGGGCGCGTCGAACGGATCGGCGAGCCGTGCCGGATCGAGCGCGACCTGCACCGGCACCGCCGGGTCCAGCCCGTCGATCATCCAGGGTGCGGGTATGGCGGCGCGGTCCGGCGCGTCGAGCGGTGCCCCGTCGACGATCAGCCCGCCAACCGGCACGGCTGGCTCGCCGGGCTGGCGCACCCCGTCGCCATTCAGGTCGGAAAAGGCGCTGACCGCGAGCGCGCCGCCCGTTGCCCGGCTGCCCGAGCGGAAGCGCCCGAACCGGCCATCGCCGCCGGGGCCGAAGCTGAATTGCGCCGACAGGCCGAGCGAGAACACGCCCCGGCTGTTCGCCTGCGCGTTGAACGACGCCGCCAGAATGCCGAAATCGCGCGTGTAATTGGCCCCTGCAAAGCCCGCGCGCTCGCGCCCGGCATAGCCTGTGGTCAGTTGCAGCTCGTCCGCCGGGCCGATGACGAGATTGGCGGTGGCAAGCGCGCTCACCAGTTCCGGCCGGGGCCGCACCGCCCAGTCCATCTCGCCGCGCAGCCGGATCCGGCCCATCCGGCCATTGACCAGCAGGCCCATCACCGCTTCGTCGCGCGCCGGCCCCAGACGCGGGGCGGCGCGCCGCCAGCCGAGCGTCGCGCTCGCCGCGACACGCCCGGCGATCAGCGACACCCGCCCCCGCGCCTCGGTCAGCCGTTCGGCCCGCGACACGGTGGTGCGCAGATCAAAGCGCAGCGGCAGCACCAGCCCGGCCACGCGCACCGGCCGGTCGATGCCGATGGCGGTGACCGACCGTGCCGAAGGATCGAGCCGCTCGCTGGTCAGCCCGCGGTTGCGAATCGCCTCCAGCGAAATGTTGGTGCGCGCAACCGCGCCGATCACATTGATGCGCAGCGCCCGGCCGCCGTCGCGCGCGGCGGCAAGATTGACCTCGCCCAGCAGCCGCATGACGCCCGCGCGCAGCCCGGCCTCGACATAGCCCTGGGTGCCGGTGCGCACCGGGGCGCGGTGCACGGCCAGCGCCAGCGCCGTGCCATGGCCCAGCCCCTGTTCGACCGCGATGCCCCCGCGCCAGCCGGGCGGGGCCAGCGCCCGGTCGGGCCGGGCGCGCCAGCCGATCAGATCGCGCCGGTCCTCGACCAGCACTGCCGACCACCAGCGTTCGCCCGCCCCCGGCACCTGCGCGCCGATGTTGAGCGTGCGGCGCTGCCGGCGCACCTGGCCCTGGGGGCCATATTGCACCAGCTCGAAATCATTGACGCCCAGCCGCAGCTCGACATCGCGAAACTCGTAGCGCCCGGCGGCAGTCCCGGTTTCGCTGCGCAGCAGCTCGCCATTGCGATAGAGTTCGACGTCCCAGCCGACCGGCATCGGGCCGGCGAAATCGATCAGGTCGCGCCGCGCATTCATCCCCGGCGGCCGGTTGGACAAGGCGACGCCCCGCCCCGGCGTCGCCTGCACGGTGAGCGGGGTCGACGGGCTGACGACATCGCCTAGCTCGACTTGGGTCGCGCGCAGCGGGCCGAGCAGCCGCCCGGCCGGATCGGCCCGGAACAGCCTGAGGCGGAGCGCCTGCGGCCGCGCCTGCTGATCCGAAATCAGCCGCATGTCGGCGGACATGCGTGCCACCTCGCCGGCGGCGAACAGCTCGTACCGGCTTTGCCAGCCCATGCGGCCCGGCGCCGGCCGGTCGGCGGTGAAGCTGATATTGGCGTCGATCGCCGGCGTCCGCCACAGCCGGTAGGGCAAAGCAACCTGCCGCCCGGGCGCGGCCGGGCCGGACGGGGCGGCGCGCAACCGCTCCGCCCGCGCCGCGCGCTTGAGCGCCGCCTCGATCGGCAGCCGACCGGTCGTGCGCACGCCGATCACCGCCCCGGGCAGATCGACATCGAAAGCAAGATCGAGCCAGCGTTCCAGATCGGCGGCGCGCACGCACCAGCCGCCGGGTGAGTCCCAGATGCTGCGCGGGTCGAGCTGGGCGGTGCCGCCGGGCAGCTGCACCTCGTCTTGGCCCCGGTCGATGCGGATGCGGCGGCTTTCCTCGAACGCCCAGCCCTCAACACGCATGCGATCGGCGGAAAACGCCAGCGCGATGTTCAGCCCGTCGATCAGATCGGGCAGGTTGAGGCACAATCCGGCAGCGGTGTCATATGCGCGCACGCCGCCACCCAGCTGGAGCCCGGCAACGCGCAGATCGAACAGCAGCGCATCATCGGGATCGACCGCCAACCCCGCCAGCTGTCCCGCCGACGGCCCCGCCGCCTGCACCGCGCCCGCCGCCGCGACGAGCAGCGCGCAGCAGATGAGCGCCGCGCCCAGCCACAGGGCGGCGCGGCGTAGCAGCGATGCGGCCGTTCGCGCCATCGGGATGTCGCCGCGCGGCCGGGCCGGTTACTTGACCGCCACTTCGCTGGTCGCGCCGCGCCCGGCCGGATCGGTCTCGGTAAAGCGCACCACCAGCCCGGCAACCCCGGCCAAACGCTCGCGCGGCACCGGAATGCGCACCTGCCGACCGGCGATTTCGGGATAGGCGGACACGCCCTTGATCGTCGCGACCGGTTCCTTGTGGCCCGGCGCGAGCACGTCGAGCGTGCCATAGACCGAGCGGCCGCCGCTGCGCGCCAGATCGACGGTGATCGCCGGATCGGCACCGGGCTGCAACCGGGCGGAGACCAATTGCGCGGCCCCGTCGACCGCGCCGATGCGCACGATCACCGGAATGGCGACGCCGTAAATCGGGGTCAGCCGGATCGCCATGCCGGTGTCGCCGCCCGGCGGGGGCGCCTCCGCGGCAACCTCGGGCGCGTCGGGGACCGCACGGAACAGCAGATGCGCGCGATATTCGCCGGGCGCGAGATCGGGCGGCGGGCGCACGCCGATGCGGATCGTCTGCGACTGTTGCGGCGCAAGGGTGATGCGCCGTGGCGCATGGTTGATCATCTCGACTGCGGCGGTCTCAGCCGGCAGCGCCTGCCCGTCGGGCACGGCATGGATCTGGCCGGATGCGTCCATCCGCTTGATCACCAGCGAGATGCGGTAGGTGGTGGTGGCGGTGCCGGCATTGCTGACGATCACCTCGCCCCCCGATGCGCCGGACAGGACGAGCCGGGTCGGCGCGACCAGCAGATCGCCCTGGGCACAGGCAGGCGCGGAACATACGGCAAGGCCGGCCGCGAGCGCGAGCGCCCCGGCAAACAGGCGGGAAAACATGGCGGGAATCCTTGTCGGATTGATCGGGCCGGATCGGGCGGGCGGGGCCGCACGCACCCGGTCACTGATAGTTGACGGACACCGAATATTGGCCGGAATAGACGCCCGGCGGCTGGTTCGCGCCCACCGACAGGATGCCGGCGATGCGCAGCTGGCCCTTGCCCTCGGCAAGCACCAGGCTTTGCACCGATGGCTGGAGCGCGACCGCCATGGTGTCGGTGCCGTTCGACAGCTGGATGTTCGGGCTGTCGATGGCGACGGCGACGGTTTCGCCCGCCGCGCCGGTGATCGTGAAGCCCCCGGCACTGACCGCGCCCAGGCATTGCAGGCCGCCGCCACAGGCGCGGCTGCCATCGGCGGCGATGGTGACGGTGCCGGCGCTGCCGCCGGTCACGATCCGCCCGAAATCGAGATCGCTGGTCTTGGCGACGCTCAGCGCCTGCACGATGCGGACGCTGGCCGTTCCGGTCGCGGACTGCGCCCATGCGCCGGCCGCCGGCCACAGGCCGGCAAGGGCCGCGGCCATGGCGACCGCGGCACGGATTGAAACAAGCATGTTTAGACACCCCAACTGTCTAAAGCGGCAATTTCCCAAAGCGGCGGGGGGCCGCGTGACTTGCCCCCCATAGTGCCGCGCCCGCGTGAACAGGCATGCCCCGGATACATCCGATATGGTTAGCATCCCGCTAACCGAAACGGGAGCGTTACAAATAATCGACGGTGATCAGATATTCGCCGCGATAGTCGCCGGGCGCCTGACGCGCGCCAAGGCTGAGCGTGCCGCCCAGCCCGACCCGGTTGCGCCGGTTGCCGGGCTGGAGCGTCAGTGTTTCAGCGGCAAGCAGCGGGCGCACGCGCAGCACATCGCCCTCAGCATTGACGAGCGCAGCCGGGGTGACGGTGATCGACACCAGATAGGAGTCCGCGCCGGTGATGGCGATTTCGCCGGGGCTGGCATTGCCGATGCAGCGCAGCGCCGGGCAGGTCAGCCGGCCATCGGGCGACAAAGTGACGACCAGCGGCTCGGCACTGGCGATGATCGCGCCGAAGCTCAGTTCGCGCGCCGGTTCGACCCGCGCGGCAAGGAACCCGCCCGGTGCCATGCGGTCGCGCGCCTCGGGCGCGGGCAGGCCCGGCGGCGCGGCGGCCAGCGGGGCGGACGCAGCGGCGCACGCTGACAGCGCAATCAGACCGCGCAGCAATGGAGTGGAAAGCCGGGAGCGCACAGGCGCGTTATCGCCGGAAAATGGTGAACGCCGCGCTAAGCAGCAGCGAGGCCGGCGTCCTGACACGCGCAGGGCCGGGCACCGCATCCGGTGCCCGGCCCCGGCGGCCGCAATCAGGCGGACTTACTGATAGTTGACCGACACCGAATATTGGCCGGTATAGGTGCCCTGCGCCTGGAACGCGCCGACGCTGAGCACGCCCGCAACGCGGAAGCTGCCCGTGCCGCCGGCAAGCGTCAGCGACGAGGCCGAGGCGGTGAGCGCGACGCTCATCGTGTCCGACGCGCCATTGGCCAGCGTGATCGTCGGGTTGTCGAGCACCACCGACACCGATTCGCCCGCCGAGCCGAGCACGTTGAACGCGCCCGCCGTGGTGGTGCCATAGCAGGTCAGCCCGGTGCCGCAGGTGCGGGTGCCGTCCTGCGCGACCGCGACGGTCGAGGCATTGGCCGAGGCAGTGATCTTGCCGAAGTTGAGATCGGCGGTCTTGGTGACCGACAGCGCCTGCAGCACGGTCACGGTCGCATCGCCGGTCGCGGACTGGGCAAAGGCGGGCGCGCTCGTCAGCACGCCGGCAGCGGCGACCCCGGCAAACGCCAGAGCCTTGAACATCATGGTCTTCATCTGGATGACACCCCCAATGCGTCATGCCGGTCCACACGACCGGTCATCCGGGGATAGGATCAAGGTATCGATCTGCGGTTAGCGCGCTTGGTTAAGACGGCCCATACCATGAAAGCCGCGAACATGGCGGGTCAGCCCGGCGACGGGCCAGTCATTTTTCAGGTCCCGTCATCGTCTCGGGCCGGACCAGCCGGTCGAACGTGTCCGCATCGACCAGCCCGAGCGCAAGCCCGGCCTCGCGCAGCGTCAGCCCGTGCGCATGGGCGTGCTTGGCGATGGCGGCGGCATTGTCATAGCCGATCACCGGGGCCAGCGCCGTCACCAGCATCAGCGACCGGTCGACCAGTTCGGCGATCCGCGCCCGCTCCGGCGTCAGCCCGGCAAGCGCGCGCTGGGTAAAGCTGTCGATCCCGATCGCAAGCAGCGCGATCGACCGCAACACATTGGCCCCGATCAGCGGCTTGAAGACATTGAGTTCCAGATGCCCCTGCAAGCCGCCGACAGTGACCGCGACATGATTGCCCATCACCTGCGCGGCCACCATCGTCAGCATTTCGGCCTGAGTGGGGTTGACCTTGCCGGGCATGATCGAGCTGCCCGGTTCATTGGCCGGCAGCGCGAGTTCGCCCAGCCCCGCGCGCGGCCCCGAGGCGAGCAGGCGGATGTCGTTGGCGATCTTGGTCAGCGCGACGGCGAGCACGTTGAGCGCGCCCGACAGCTCGACCAGCGTATCGTGCGCGGCCAGTTCGGCGAACAAATTGGGCGCGGCGGCAAAGGGCAGGCCGGTCAGCGCCGCCAGCTCGGCGGCCATCGCGTCGGCAAATCCGGGCGGCGCATTCAGCCCGGTGCCGACCGCAGTGCCCCCCTGGGCGAGCAGATGCAGCCGCGGCCTGACCGATTCGATTCGCGCGGCCGCCGCTTCGACCTGCGCCTGATAGCCGGAAAACTCCTGCCCCAGGGTCAGCGGCGTGGCATCCTGCAAATGGGTGCGGCCGATCTTGACGATGCCGTCCCAGTCGCGGGCATGACCGGCAAGCACGACTGCCATCCGCTGAAGCGCGGGCAGCAGATCGGCGGCGAGCGCGCGGGCGGCGGCCACATGCATCGCAGTCGGGAAGCTGTCGTTCGAGGACTGGCCGCGATTGACATGGTCATTGGGGTGCACCGGGGCCTTGCCGCCGCGCGTGCCCGCCAGCCGTTCATTGGCGATGCCGGCGATCACCTCGTTCACATTCATGTTGGTCTGGGTGCCCGATCCGGTCTGCCAGATAACGAGCGGAAACTGATCGTCGAACCGCCCGGCCGCGACATCCGCCGCCGCCGCCGTGATGGCATCGGCCAGCTGCGGATCAAGCCCGTGGCGGCGATTGACCCGCGCCGCCGCCTGTTTGACCAGCGCCAGCGCGTGGACAATGCCCGGCGGCATCCGCTCGGCGGGGCCAAAGGGGAAATTGGCAATCGACCGCGCCGTCTGCGCGCCCCAATAGGCGTCGGCGGGAACCTCGACCGGGCCAAGGCTGTCGGTTTCGGTACGGCTGGCCATCGTTCCTCCCGGCATCTGCCCCGGAACGCGCCGGTCCGGGCCTATTTCTTGCGGCCGAAATCCACGGTCACGACATTCGATCCGTCTTCGGACGTCGCAATGCCGGGCACATCATTTTCGGCATCGTCATGCTCGGGCGCGCCGGCATCGCCCTGCGCCTGGAACTGCAGAGCGAAGTTCACCGCCGGGTCGACGAATCCGGTGACGGCGGCGAACGGGATCACCAGCCGGGCGGGAATCTGGTTGAAGCTCAAACCGACTTCGAACCGTTCCTCGAACACCTTCAGGTCCCAGAATTTGTTCTGCAGGACGATGGTCATCTCGTCCGGGAACCGCTCGGTCAGGTGCTTGGGCAGGTCGACCCCGGGGGCCGAGGTCTTGAACGTGATGTAGAAATGATGGTCGCCGGGCAGCCCGCCCGAACGCTCGACCTCGCCCAGCACACGCCCGACCACGGCGCGCAGGGCTTCCTGCACGATCTCGTCATAGGGAATCAGGCTGTCGGGCAACGCATCAGTCATGCGGCGAATCGTGGACTTTGCCGGGCGGGCGGTCAAGACGCGTTGCATCCGCAACGGCAAGCGCGCATAGGCGCGGGCACGATGAGGCAGGCGACGATCACCCGCAACACCAGCGAAACCCGCATCGCGGTGTCGGTCAATCTGGACGGGACGGGCGAATACCGGGTGACGACCGGGATCGGCTTTCTCGACCATATGCTCGAACAGCTGGCGCGCCATTCGCTGATCGATCTCGACGTCACGGTCGAGGGCGATCTGCATATCGACCAGCATCACACGACCGAGGATTGCGCGCTGGCGATCGGCGAGGCGATCAGCCGCGCGCTCGGCGAACGGCGCGGGATCATGCGCTATGGCCATGCCTATGCGCCGATGGACGAGGCGCTGACCCGCGCGGCCATCGACATTTCCGGCCGGCCGTTTCTGGTGTGGAAGCTCGATTTCACCCAGACCAAGCTGGGCGAATGGGACACCGAGCTGGTCGAACACTGGTTCCACAGCTTTGCCCAGACCGCCGGGCTGACGCTGCACGTCGAAAATCTCTACGGCCGCAACAATCATCATCTGGTCGAAAGCGCGTTCAAGGCGCTCGCGCGGGCGCTGCGTCAGGCGGTGACGATCGACCCGCGCAAGGCCGGGGACATTCCCTCGACCAAAGGGACGCTCGGTGGCTGAGACGGTCGCGCTGGTCGATTATGGCGCGGGCAACGTCCATTCGGTGCTGAATGCGCTCAAGGCCGCCGGGGCCGGCATGGTCGAGCTGACCGCCGATCCCGACCGGCTGCGGCGCGCCGACCGCATCGTGCTGCCCGGCGTCGGCGCCTTTGCCGCGGCGATGCGCGCGCTTCAGGCAGCACCGGGGCTGATCGACGCATTGAACGCGCGCGTGCGCGGCGACGGCGCGCCGTTTCTGGGCATCTGTGTCGGCATGCAGCTGATGGCGGCGAGCGGCGAGGAGCATGGCCAGACCGCCGGGCTGGGCTGGCTGGACGGCGTGGTCCGCGCGGTGCCGGCAAATGGCGTCAAAGTGCCCCATATGGGGTGGAACGATGTGACGCCGACTGCCGATCACCCGCTGCTGCCGGCGGGCGAGGCCTATTTCCTGCACAGCTTTGCCTATCACGGGCCGGGCGTGCTTGCGGTGACCGACCATGGCGGTCCGGTCACCGCCGCCATCGGGCGCGACAATATGGTCGGCGTCCAGTTCCATCCCGAGAAGAGCCAGCGCTATGGGCTGGCGCTGCTCCAGTCCTTTCTTGCGTGGCGTCCATGATCATTTTTCCCGCAATCGACCTCAAGGCCGGTCAGGTCGTCCGCCTCGCGGAAGGCGATATGGCCCGCGCGACCGTCTATTCCGACGATCCCGCCGCCCAGGCAGCAAGCTTTGCCGCCGCCGGCGCGGAATGGCTGCACATCGTCGATCTTGACGGTGCCTTTGCCGGCGAAAGCGTGAACGGCCAGGTGGTGCGGCGGATCGTCACCGGCTTTTCGGGCTGCATCCAACTGGGCGGTGGCATCCGCACGCGCGCGGCCATCGAGCGCTGGTTCGATTATGGCGTGGTGCGCGCGGTGATCGGCACGGCGGCGCTGACCGACCCCGATCTGGTGCGCGGCGCGGCGCGCGATTTTCCCGGCAAGATCGTCGTCGCCGTCGATGCGCGCGACGGCATGGTCGCCACCCAGGGCTGGGCCGATGTGTCGGACGTGCCGGTGATCGATCTGGCGCGGCGGTTCGAGGATGCGGGCGTCGCCGCATTGCTGTTCACCGATATCGGGCGTGACGGGCTGCTCAAGGGCGTCAATGTCGAAGCGACGCTGGCGCTGGCCGAGGCGGTGTCGCTGCCGGTGATCGCCAGCGGCGGCGTTGCGGGGATCGAGGATGTGCGCGCGCTGCGCGGCAAGCCGGGGATCGAAGGCGTGATCTGCGGCCGGGCGATCTATGACGGGCGGCTGGACCTGGCCGCCGCGCTGGCCGAGGCGCGGGGCTGATCATGGCCTGCCCCGCGATGCCGATGCGGAGCCCGCGCCGATGAGCGTGAGGCTGCGGGTCATCCCCTGTCTGGACGTGGCCGGGGGCCGCGTCGTCAAGGGCGTCCAGTTCGTCGATCTGGTCGATGCCGGTGATCCCGTCGAACAGGCGCGCGCCTATGACGCCGCCGGGGCCGACGAGCTGTGCTTTCTCGACATCACCGCCAGCCATGAGGCGCGCGGGACGATGATCGATGTCGTCCGCCGCACGGCGGAGGTGTGCTTCATGCCGCTGACCGTGGGTGGCGGCGTGCGCAGCGTCGAGGATGCGCGGGCCTTGCTGCTCGCCGGGGCGGACAAGGTCGCGGTCAACTCCGCCGCCGTCGCCCGGCCCGAGCTGTGCGCCGAACTGGCCGACCGGTTCGGCAGCCAGTGCGTCGTCGCCTCGGTCGATGCGCGCCGCATCGGCGATGGCCGGTGGGAGGTGTTCACCCATGGCGGACGGCGCCCGACCGGCATCGATGCGGTCGAACATGCCCACCGGCTGGCGGCACTTGGCGCGGGCGAGCTGCTGGTGACGTCGATGGACCGCGACGGGACGCAGGGCGGCTATGACCTCGGCCTTGTCCGCACCATCGCCGATTCGGTCGATGTGCCGGTGGTCGCGAGCGGCGGCGTCGGGTCGCTCGACGATCTGGTCGCGGGCGCGCGCGACGGCCATGCCAGCGCGGTGCTCGCCGCGTCGATCTTCCATTTCGGCCGGCACAGCATTGCCGAAGCCCATGCCGCCCTTGCCGCCGCCGGCTTTGCCGTGCGCGGGCATGACGGGGTTTTGCGCGCCTGACGGCGCGGGGGCGGCACCGGCCCGCACCCCCACCCGGCCTCCCAACGGCAGGATACACTGTGGGAGGCCGGGTGGG
>NZ_JAPFGX010000032.1:0-33455 GCF_059803575.1 Sphingomonas sp. URJC2 | reverse complement strand
CCGCCCGCGCGGCCAGCCGCGCGCGGGCGGCCGCATGGATGCCGGGCACGGCGGCGAGCACACCGAACAGCTCGGCCGTCGGGCTGTTCCAGCCGATCGGCGCGCCCAGCGCATCGGTGACGATCGCCCCCGCCTCGGCCGCGATCAGCGCGGCGGCCGCAATGTCCCATTCGCGGCCCCAGCGCAGGCTGGCGACCAGATCGACCTCGCCCGCCGCGATCATCGCGATGCGCAGCGCGATCGAGTTGGGGCGCGGCACCGCGACCAGATCGGCGTCATCGGCGGGCAATGTGTCGGCCGGCACGCGCGCGCCGGGCAGCGCCTGCCGGTCGGCAATGGCCAGCCGCCGGCCGTTCAGCCATGCGCCGCGCCCGCGCTCGGCCCGCCACATCTCGCCCCGCGCGGGGGCGGCGAGCACGCCCAGCACCGCCTGCCCCTGTTCGATCAGCGCCACCGAAATCGCCCAGCCGGGCCGCCCGGCGATGAAATCGCGCGTGCCGTCAATGGGATCGATCATCCAGGTGCGCGGCCGCGCCAGCCGGTCGGCACTGTCGGCGGTTTCCTCGGACAGCCAGCCCGCCCCGGGGTCGAGCGCGGTCAGACGCGCCTGCAGCAGCGCGTCGACCGCCAGATCGGCATCCGACACCGGCTGGCCCGGGGCCTTTTCCCATGTCCTGAACCCGGCACGGGCATGGCCGAGCGCGAGCGCCCCGGCCTCGTCCGCGATTGCGGCGACCGCATCGATCAGCCGGTCAGCCACCGGCGAGCGTCATCCCCTCGACCAGCAGGGTCGGCACATTGACCGCATAGCGATGCTCGAGATCGTCGGCGGCGGTGAGGTTGGCGAGCATGTCGCGCAGATTGCCGGCAATCGTCACCTCGGCGACCGCGCGGGTGAGCACGCCATTTTCGATCAGGAACCCGCCCGCGCCGCGGCTGTAATCGCCGGTCACGCCATTGACGCCCTGACCGATCAGCTCGGTCACGTAAAAACCATGCGCGATGCCGGCGAGCAGATCGTCGCGCGAGAGCGTGCCGCCGACCAGATCGACATTGCTTGCCCCCACGCCCGGCGGGCCGCCGACGCCGCGCACCGCATGGCCGGTCGGCGCGCGGCCGAGCTGGCGGGCCGAGGCGCTGTCGAGCAGCCAGCCGGTCAGCCGCCCGTCATCGATGATCCGGCACTCGGCGGTCGGCAGCCCTTCGCCGTCGAACGGGCGCGAGCGCAGGCCGCGCCGCCGGTGCGGCGTATCGATGACCGACAGGCCGCGCGGCAGCACATGCTCACCCTCCATGTCGAGCAGAAAGCTCGTCCGCCTTGCGATCGCCGAACCCGAAATCGCGCCCAGCACATGGCCGATCAGGCTGTTGCCGACCCGGGGATCGAACACCACCGGCAGCGCGCCGCTCGGCAGCCGCGCCGCGCCCAGCCGCGCCACCGCCCGCTCGCCCGCCAGCCGGCCGACCTGCTCGGCGGGTTCGAGATCGGCCAGATGGCGCGTCCAGTGCCACGCCCCGTCGCGCTGCTTGGCCCCGCCCTCGCCCGCCAGCATCGAGGCCGAGACCGAATGGGCGCTGGCGCGGTAGCCGCCGGCAAAGCCGTGGCTGGTGGCGATGGCGACAAGGCTCGATCCCGCACTGGCGCTGGCGCCTTCGCTGTTCGACACGCCGGCCACGCCGCGCGCCGCCTCTTCCGCGGCGAGCGCGCGGGCGCGCAGCGCCTCGGGCGCGGGATCGACACCGTCATTCAGGTCGAGATCGGGGGCCGGGCCGCGCATCAGCGCGTCTTCGGGAGCAAGCCCGGCATATTGGTCTTCGGGCGCTTCGCGCGCCATCGCCACCGCCCGCTCGGCCAGCGCATCGAGCCGGGCCGGGGCGAGGTCGGACGCCGAAACGCTCGCCGAACGCCGGCCGACAAACACCCTCAGCCCGATTTCCTCGCCATCCGAGCGGTCGACATTCTCCAGCCGGCCGAGCCGGACATGCACCTCGGTCGACTGGTTGGCGTGATAGATCGCATCGGCGGCATCGGCCCCGGCCCGGCGCGCGGCGGCGACGAGATCCTGAAGGCGGGCGGCAGCATCGTCGGAAGAAAGCATCAGCTGCACTTAAGGTCGCGGCTCAGCCCGCGCCAGTCCCGACCGTCAGGCACGCAAGAAAGACCAGCAGCCCGGCCATGCGGTTCGACCGGAAGCGCGCCAGCGCATCATCGGCATCGCCGGGTTCGAGCGCCAGCACCTGCCAGAGCAGATGCAGCGCCGCCGGCGCAAGCGCGACCAGCGCCAGCGGATCGGCGCGCACGCCCCAGATCGCCAGCCCCCAGCAGGTCAGAGCCAGCGCGTAAAAGCCGCCAATCCCCGCGCGCACCCGCCCGCCCAGCGCCAGCGCCGACGACCGGATGCCGACCAGCGCGTCATCCTCGCGGTCCTGCAGCGCATAGATGGTGTCATAGCCGATCACCCAGGCGACCGTGCCCAGATAAAGCGCGGCCATCGGCCAGCCGGGCGTGCCCGCAATCGCCGTCCAGCCGACCAGCGCGCCCCAGGAAAACACCATGCCCAGCCAGGCCTGGGGCCACCAGGTGATCCGCTTCATGAACGGATAGGCGGCGACCGGGGCGAGGCTTGCCAGCGCGATGGCGATGGCGAGCGGCGGCAGCTGCACCAGCACCACCAGCCCGACCGCGCACAGGATCAGCAGCCAGCCCCACGCCGCCTTCAGCGACACCAGCCCGGCGGCGAGCGGCCGGCCGCGCGTGCGCGCCACCTGCGCATCGAGATCGCGGTCGATGATGTCGTTATACACACAGCCCGCGCCGCGCATCGCCACAGATCCGACCAGCAGCCAGAACAGCAGCGGCACATGGGTGAACGCGCCGCCCGCCAGCGCCACACCCCAGGCGCAGGGCCAGAACAGCAGCCACCAGCCGATCGGCCGGTCGAGCCGGGCGAGCAGGATGAAGGGCCGCAGCCGGCCGGACGCCGCCAGCCGCCTGTGCTCGGTATCGGGAAGCGCCGTGGACATGCCCGCGCCCTAGAGCATTTCCCGGCCGGGTGGAATCACCCCGCGCCCCGGAAAATGCTGCGAATCAGGGGTCTGGAACGGCCGGTGCGGCGCGCGCGACCGGCGGCGGGCGCGGCGCGATGCTTGGCCGGGCGCGTCGGCTCGGCTAAGCCGCCGCCATGCCCGCCACCCCCGCCTGGCCGCCCCGGTCCGCCCCGCGCCTGTTCGTCGATCCGCCGCTGGCCGAAGGGCTGGAGCTGCGGCTCGACGGCGCGCAGGCGCATTATCTGGGCAGCGTGATGCGGATGCGCCCCGGCGGCATCGTCATCCTGTGCGACGACCAGACCGGCGAATGGGCGGGCGAGATCGTCGCCCAGGGCAAGCGCGACCTGACCGTCAGGCTGACCCGGCGGCTGCGCCCGCGCGAGCCGGTGCCCGACATCTGGCTGTGCGCCGCCCCGATCAAGCGCGGGCGCATCGACTGGGTGGTCGAAAAGGCCGCCGAACTGGGCGCGGCGCGGCTGATGTTCGTGGCGACGCGGCGCGCGGTCGTCGACCGGCTGAACCTTGACCGGCTGCGCGCGCACATGATCGAGGCCGCCGAGCAGTGCGCGCGGACCGCGCTGCCCGAACTGCACGACCTGACCGGGCTGGAATCGCTGCTTGGCGCATGGCCGGCGGACCGGCATCTGTTCTTCGCCGACGAGGAAGGCGGCACGCCCATCGCCGCCGCCATCGCCGCCCGCCCCGGCCCGGCGGCGATCCTGATCGGCCCGGAAGGCGGGTTCGACGCCGATGAGCGCGCGCTGATCCGCGCCCTGCCGGCGGCGGTGCCGGTGTCGCTTGGCCCGCGCATCCTGCGCGCCGACACGGCGGCGGCCGCCGCCCTGTCGGTGTGGATGGCGCTCGCGGGCGATTGGGTAGCAAAATAAAATCTATTTTTTTCGGGCGTGGCCCCATAGAGGCGGGGCCAGCCAGTGAGGGACCGGACGAGATGAGCACGCGTGACGACAGCAGCCAGGACGATCCCCTGATCGAATCGCGCGACCAGCTGGTCGCGCTGTTCGCGGGCGGTGAAAAGCCGCCGGCCGACTGGCGGATCGGCACCGAGCATGAAAAGTTCGTCTATCGCCGCGACGGCCATGCCGCGCCCGGCTATGCCGAGCCGGGCGGCATCCGCGATCTGCTGCAGGGCCTGACCCGGTTCGGCTGGCGGCCGGTGATGGAGGGCGAGCACATGATCGCGCTGCGCGGCGCGGACGGCACGATCAGCCTTGAACCCGCCGGCCAGCTCGAACTGTCGGGCGCGCCGCTTGAAAATCTGCACCAGACCTGCGCCGAAACCGGCCGCCATCTGGAGCAGGTCAAGGCTGTGGGCGACGAGCTGGGCCTGGGTTTTCTGGGCCTTGGCATGTGGCCCGACAAACGCCGCGACGAGCTGCCGGTGATGCCCAAGGGCCGCTATCAGATCATGCTGCGCCACATGCCGCGCGTCGGCAGCATGGGGCTGGACATGATGCTGCGCACCTCGACCATCCAGGTCAATCTCGACTATGCGAGCGAGCCCGACATGGTGCGCAAGTTCCGCGTCGGGCTGGCGCTCCAGCCGCTGGCGACCGCGCTGTTCGCCAACTCGCCCTTCACCGAGGGGCGGCCGAACGGCTTTCTGTCCTATCGCAGCCATATCTGGTCGGACACCGATCCGGCGCGCACCGGGATGCTGCCGTTCGTGTTCGAGGACGGCTTCGGCTATGAACGCTATGCCGATTACGCGCTCGACGTGCCGATGTATTTCGTGTTCCGCGACGGCCGCTATATCGACGCCGCAGGCCAGAGCTTCCGCGATTTCCTGCGCGGCGAACTGCCGGCGCTGCCGGGCGAGCGGCCGCGCCTGTCGGACTGGGCGGACCATCTGTCGACGGCGTTTCCCGAAGTGCGGATGAAAAGCTTTCTGGAAATGCGCGGCGCCGATGGCGGGCCGTGGAGCCGCATCTGCGCGCTGCCCGCATTCTGGGTCGGGCTGCTATACGATCAGACGGCGCTCGATGCGGCGTGGGATCTGGTCCGCCCCTGGTCGATGGCCGGGCGCGAGGCGCTGCGCCAGGATGTGCCGCGGCTGGGGCTGGATGCGCCGCTGCCCGGCGGCGGCAAACTGCGCGACATCGCAGGCGAGGTGCTGACGATCGCCGAGGCCGGGCTCAACCGCCGCGCGGCGCGCAACAGCGCCGGCGACACCGAGGCCGGCTTCCTCGCCCCGCTCTGGGATGTGGTGCGCAGCGGCAAGACGCCCGCCGAGCAACTGCTCGATCTGTATCACGGCGAATGGGGCGGCGATCTCAGCCGCGTCTACGGCGCGTTCAGCTTCTGATTGGCGCGCCGGGCGGCCCCGCCCGGCCGCGGAAACGCCGCTCAGCCTGCGGGCAGCGTCAGCGTCGCCTGTAGCCCACCCCCCGGCCGGTTGGCGAGGCGGATGCTGCCGCCATGCCCCTCGGCAATGGCGCGGGCGAGCGCGAGGCCCAGCCCGGCGCCGCCGGTTTCGCGGCTGCGCGACGTTTCCAGCCGGGTAAAGGGTTCGAACATCGCCTCGATCCGGTCGGGCGGAATGCCCGGCCCGTCATCGGCGACATGGACGGCAACCCCAGCATCGCCGTCGCGCTCGACCGAAATCCGCGCACAGCCGCCATATTTGAGGGCGTTTTCAATCAGGTTGCGCACCGCCCGCTTGATCAGCGTCGGGCGGATGGCGACGGTCAGCCGCCCGGCGGGCGCGACCTCGACATCGGCACCCAGATCCTCGAATTCCTCGACCAGACTGTCGATCAGCGCCGGCAGGTCGATGCGCTCGACCGCCTCGCTTGGCCGCCCCAGCCGCGCCAGCGACAGGATATCGTCGAGCGTGCGGTTCATCTCGTCGATGGTCGCGGCCATGCGCGCGCGCTCGCCCTCGTCCTCGACCAGCTCGGTGCGCACGCGCAGCGATGCCAGCGGCGTGCGCAGATCATGGCCGATTGCGCCCAGCATCCGGTCTTTTTCATCGAGCATGCCGACGATCCGCGTGCGCATCGCGTTGAACGCGGCGACCAGCCGGCGGATATCGTCGGGACCGCGTTCGGCGACGGGCCGGGCGGCGCGGTCGCGGCTGAACCCCTCCGCCGCCAGCCGCAGCTCGGCCAGCGGGCGCGCCAGCCGGTGGCCGACCCACAGCACCGCGAGCAGCACAAAGCCGTAAAGCACCAGAGTCTGGAAGGCGAGCCAGCCGATCACCCGCCCCTCACCGGGGGGCAGCGAGGCGGCCGTCGTCACCCAGCGCCCGGGCGCGATTGCGGCCGACACGACGATGATCTGGCGCTGCTGCACCGCCGCGCCGCGCAGCATCCGCCCGCGCCCGTCGACGCGCACGCTGAACTCGCGCGCCGGCACCTGCGCGGCGCGCAGCGCATCCACCTCGACCCCGATCTGGGCGAGCATGTCGCGCCCGCGTTCGGCCATGTCGGGCAGCTGCGCCATCGCCGGGCGCACCGGGCTGTCGCCGGTCAGCAGCGCACCACCCGCCATCGCCGCGTCAGGCTGGCCGGCGCGGGCGCGCTGCACCGCCTCGGCCAGCCGCGCCAGCGCGAAGGTGCCGGCCTGCGCGACCGCCTGACGCTTGGTCGCCTGCAACAGCAGGGTGAAGTTGACCGCCTGCGCCGCGCCCAGCGCCAGCGCGACGAGCAGCGCCAGCTGCCCGCCCAGGCTGCGCGGCAGCAGCCGGGTCACAGGCGGGTCACATCGGCGGCAAGGCTGTAGCCGCCGCCCCAGACGGTCTTGATCAGCGCCGGGTTGCGCGGATCGGCCTCCACCTTGCGGCGCAGGCGGCTGATGTGATTGTCGATCGCGCGATCAAACGCATGCGCCTCGCGGCCATAGGCAAGGTCGAGCAGCTGGTCGCGGCTGAGCACCTGATGGGGATGGGTGACGAAGGCGCGCATCAGGTTGAACTCGCCGGTCGACAGCGGCACGCCGACGCCGTCGGGATCGACCAGCTTGCGCTCCCCGGCTTTCAGCACCCAGCCGGCAAAGGCGTAGCTGCCGGTCTCGGGCGGCTTCATCCGCGTGCCGCCGCCACGCCCGGCGCGGCGCAGGATGACCTTGATCCGCGCCACCAGCTCACGCGGGTTGAACGGCTTTACGACATAATCGTCCGCGCCCATTTCCAGCCCGACGATCCGGTCGGTATCCTCGGCCATGGCGGTGAGCAGGATGACCGGCAGGTCGCCGGTCGCGCGGATATGGCGGCACAGGCTCAGCCCGTCCTCGCCCGGCATCATCACGTCGAGGATCGCCAGATCGATCGCATAGCCGTTGAGCCGCTCGCGCGCTGCCGCCGCATCGCCCGCCTGGGTGACGCGAAAGCCGCTGCGCACCAGATAGGCGGCCAGCGGCTCGCGGATCGCGCGCTCGTCATCGACGAGCAGAAGGTGCGGCTTGTCGTCCATCCGCCGGGCTTAGAGCATTTTTGCGCCGGGTTGAATCACCTGCCGGCAAGCACCTGACAGCGCCGCCGCTCAGCTACCCCTGTTCGCGCGCGCCGCCGCCCGCTCGGCCGGGGTCACAACGCCGTCATGATCGGTATCGGCGCGGTCGAACCGGGCCAGCAGATGGGCGCGCAGCTCCGCCTCGGTCACCGCGCCGTCACGGTCGCTGTCCGCCCCGGCGAGCAGCGCCCCGCCGCGCATCCGGGCAGCCATCAGGCGGTCGCCACCCGCGCCGCGCCCGCCACGGGCGGCGCGCCGGGCTTGCCCCGCCTCCCATTCCGCGCGGCTGATGCTGCCGTCACGATCGGCATCGATCCGGTCGAACATCCGCCCGGCCAGCGCCGCCTGCCGCGCCGCGCGATCGGCCGGGGTCAGCCGCCCGTCGCCATCGACATCCATCCGCGCAAACCGCGCCGCCACCCGCGCCGCGACCGCCGCGCGGCTGATATCGCCGCCCGCGGGGCCGGCCTCTCGGCCAACCAGCGGCATTGCGGCGGGTTCAACGGCGGCAGGTTCAGCAGCAGCAAGGGCAATCCCGCCGGTCACGGCAAACGCGCCAAGGGCGGACAGCAACAGGGCAAGCGACATGGCGATACACTCCCGCGATCATGGACGCCGGACCATCCGGCCCGACCCGATGAACGCAGCAATCGCACAGACCCTTCGCACAGCTATCGCAGCGGCGGCCCGGCTTTGTCGCCAAATGTCGCGTGTCCGCCGGGATCATGGTGTGCCGGCGACATCATACTGTCAGCACGCCACCCGTCCCGCGCCGGCCCAGCCGAACATGCCCATCGCCCGCCGCGTGGCCCGCGCCTCGACCCGCAAGGCCGGGGCCAGACGATCATCATCGGCAATCCGGCGCAGCATCTGCGCCAGATCGGCCGGGCAGATCCCCGCAACCTGCGCCCGCGCCACCCCGTCAACCACCCAGCCGGGCGGCGCATCGCTGCCGCGCCCGGCCGGCGGCGGCAGCTGAAACCGGTCGGCCACCCGCTCCGGCAGCGCATCATCCCGGGCACGGACGGTCTCCGCCACTGCCGACGAAACCAGCTCGCCCACCGCCGCGACAAAGGGAGATGGCGCGGGCACGATCCGGGGCGGGGCGTGATAGGCAAGCGCCAGCGCGATCAGCGCGGCCGCGTCCCGGTGATCGCCATGCACCGGGGCCAGCGCCGCCGGCAGACACAGCCGCTCCCCCTCCATCCGGCCGAACAGGCGATCATCGGCACAGGCAAAGACCGCGCTGGCCTGCAGTGCCGCCCGCGCTTTGTCCGGTGCGGCCGTGCCGGACTGGGCGGGCGGCAGGCCGGGCGTCTCCGGCACGCCATGGGCCGGGGCGGCGGTCATGCCGCACAAGGCCAGCACGAACCCGGTCACGCCGCGCGAAATCAGCCCAAGCGAAAATCCTGTCGGCAACGCCCCGGCTCCGTTCCGAACAATCCCGGTCGCGGATTTAGCATGGCATGGCCGGCGCGCACGCCCGATCGCATCCGAAATCGAACCAACGCTCCCGGTGCGGCAATGACGCGCGCGGGTAACATGATGGGCCGGAAAAATGGAGCGGGTAACGGGGATCGAACCCGTATCACAAGCTTGGAAGGCTAGTGCTCTACCATTGAGCTATACCCGCCCGGATCGGGGGGCGAGTGCCATGCCCGCCCGGTTCCGTCAATCGTCCTTGACGGGCAGCAGCGTGTGCCGGCCCGCCGGTGCCGGCGGGCAGCAGGCCGCGACCGGCAGGCTGATGCGGAAGGCCGCGCCCTCTTCGGCATCGAGCAGGCCGATGCGGCCATTATGCGCTTCCATGATCGAACGGCAGATCGACAGGCCAAGGCCCATGCCCTCCGGCTTGCTGGTCGCCAGCGGCTCGAACAGCCGCGCGGCAATCTCGGGGGCCAGCCCCGGCCCATTGTCGGCGATGGTCAGCGCAATGCTCTCGCCATCCGTCGATGCGCGGATGCAAATGCGCGGCCGGGTGACGCCGGCCACCGCCTCGCACGCATTGCGGACGAGGTTGTAGACGACCTGCTCGATCTGGATCGGATCGACATCGATCGCCATGTCGGGATCGGCATAGGCGATGTCCAGCTGGATGCGCTGCTTGCGGATGCGGTCCTCATTGCCGCGCACCGCCGCGTCGACAATGTCGCGCAGCGGGCAGCACACCGTCTCGCGCCCGCCGCCGGTCACCAGCTTGCGCATCCGCCGGATGATGTCGGAGGCCCGGCGCGTCTGGTTCTGGGCGAGCAGCACCGACTGGCGCATCGTCTCGCCCGGCCGCTCCTGGCCGGCGGCGAGTGCGGCGAGGATCGACAGATGATTGGCAAGCGCCGTCAGCGGCTGGTTCAGCTCATGCGCCAGCGTGGCGGCGAACACGCCCATGGCCGACAGGCGCGACGCCTTTTGCAGCCGGTCCTCGGTCGCGGCCAGCCGTGCCTCAAGCTGATGGGCGGCGGTCACGTCGACGGCAAAGCCGTGCGCGCGGATGCCCTGCCCGGCCCCGCTGCGCGCGGTGACGGCACCGAACACGCGGATCCAGCGCTCGGCCCCGGCCGCGCCGACGCGCATCACCGTGTCGAACGCCTCCGGCCCGGTCCCGGCAAGCGCGTCGACGATGTTGATTTCAAGCGCGCTCAGATCCTGCGGATGAATGAGGCCGAGCACGTCACCCGGCTCGCGGATCGTTCCCGGCGCAAGGCCGAGCAGACAGTCGAGATGCCCGGAATGATGCAGCCGGCCGGCGGCGACATCCCATTCCCACACGACCATGCCGACGCCGCCGGCCGCGATCGCGAACCGGGCCTCCCGCGCCTCGAGGTCGGCGGTCCAGCGCGCAAAGCGCACGGCATCGGCGAGCAGCGCGCAGGCCTTTTCGACGGTCGCCAGTTGCAGCGCCGTCCAGTCGCGCGGGGCGCTGGCGTGCACGAACAGGAAGTTGACCAGCCTGCCCCCGTCCATGAACGGCACGGTGATGATCGCCCCGACACCCAGCGCCTGGTACTGGGCGAGGTGATCGGGGCGGCTGGTGCGCGGGTCGTGCCGCAGGTCCGGGATCGCGGCCATGCGGCCGGCGCGCATCTCGGCAATGAACTCCGGCCCGAAATCGTCCATCCGCCACGATCCGCGCACCAGAAAGATCGTGCCGTCGTTCCAGCCGCGCTCGATGCGCGCATATTCCCCCTGCGGATCGACATGGGCGATCCCGACCTGACCGGCATCCAGATAGCGGCCGATCAGTTCGGCTGCCCGGTCGAGCGCTTCATGCGGCCCGGCAGCGGTCGCAATCGCCAGCCTGATCCGGCCGAGCAGATCGGCGGCGCGCCGGCTGGGCGCACGGACATCACGGTCGCTGAGCAGGTAATGGACGGCACCGGCCCGGGCACCGCGCGGCCCGCGCACGATGCGGCCATGCACCCACACCCAGCCCGACGCACCCCGGATACGGAACAGCAGGGCCAGCGCCGAGCGCCCCGGCGAGGCCGAATCAGCGAGCGCGGCGCGCACGAATGGACGGTCGCCGGGATGGACGGCACGCAGGGCAGCCACCCGCCCGATGCCGCGTTCGACCGGGGCCAGACCGGCCAGCGCGCACAGCCCGGCCGACAGCACCAGCCGCCCGCCTTCGCCCGGCCATGCGATTCGCGCGCCGGCCAGCACGGTCGTCTGACGACCCGTCATGGCGTGACCACCGCCTCCTTCGTCCTCCGCGCCGGGTGCGCGCCGCATGGCTGTCTCAGGTCTCCGATTGCCGGCTTGAATGGCTGCCATCGGTCATGCGCCCCGGCGATCTCCCGCGACAGTGCGGATAATCCCCTATTTTGCGCCGGTTCCGGATCGGATCGGGGGGGAAGGACCGGACGCAACCGTGCCGTTGCGCCCCATTTTGGCACAGCCGGACAGCATAAGATTTTCTTAACAAATCTTAACATCACTGTAACCGTGATGGGGTTCTGGGGCTGGAACGCATTTTTCGGAAAAGGGGATGACATGACCACTGTGCGCCACGTGCTGGCATCGGGCGATTTTCGCCAGGATTGGAGCAATGCCGGGCTGATCACCGCCGCCAATGACTGGTCGGGCGTGCCGAGCATCATGGGCTATCGCGGCGACGATGTCGTCACCGCGACCGGCGTTGATCCGCGCACCATCACCGCGCCGTCCTCGTCGGAAGTGGTCGTGAACGTGGTCGCCAACCAGAGCAACCCCAGCGCCGGCAACCTGTCTGGCGGTGTGCTGGAGTTTGACGGCATCGCCAACCCGACCATCGCGCTCAACGGCTCGGGCACCGCCGATGCGCCGTCGATCGTCGTCTATCTGGACGCCACGGGCCGCGAGAACATCCGCTTTCAGGCGAACATCCGCGATCTCGACGCCACCGCCGACAATGCGATCCAGCAGGTCGCCGTGCAGTGGCGCACCGGCAATGGCAGCTGGTCGAACATCGCCTATATCGCCGACGCCACCCAGGCGAACAGCGCGACGCTGGTGACCGCCATCGACGTCACCCTGCCGGCGGGCGCGAACAATGCCGCCGATCTGCAGATCCGCGTCATCACCACCAATGCGGCCGGCAATGACGAGACGATCGGCATCGACGACATCGTCGTGTCGAGCGTGGCCGGCGGCCCGGACGTGACGCCGCCGACGCTGGCCGGGTTCGACCCGTCCGATCCCGATGATGGCGCGGTCGCCGTCGACCCGGCGGCCAATATCGTGCTGCGCTTCAGCGAGGCGGTGCAGGCCGGCCAGGGCAGCTTCACGCTGGCAAGCGGCAATGACGTGCGCGTGATCGCCGTCAGCGATCCGCAGGTGACGATCAGCGGCAACACCGTGACGATCAACCCGGTCGCCGATCTGATCGGCGGGCGCACCTATACGCTGACTGCACCCGCGGGCGTTCTCGCCGATCTGGCCGGCAACGCCTTTGCGGGCCTGCCGCAGGGTGCGCTCGACTTCACGACGCTCGGCACCGCGCCGGTGACGATCGGCGAGATTCAGGGGCTGGGCCATAGCAGTTCGTTCGTGAACACCCAGGTGCTGACCCAGGGCGTCGTCACCGCGATCGACACCAACGGCTTCTACATCCAGTCGGCAATCGGGGCTTCGGATGGCGACGACCGCACGTCGGACGGCATTTTCGTGCTGACCGGCGCCGCGCCGACCGGCGTGGCGCGCGGCGACCTGCTGCAAGTGCGCGCGACCGTGACCGAGTTCCGCCCGGGCAATGACGCCCGCAACCTCACCATCACCCAGCTGGTCTCGCCGACCTTCACCAAGCTGGGCACGGCGGCGTTCGAAACCGTGGTGCTGGGCCAGGGCGGCCGCACCGCGCCGACCGAAATCATCGATGATGACGGGCTGACCTCCTACGACCCGACCACCGACGGCATCGATTTCTACGAATCGCTCGAGGGCATGTACGTCACCGTCGACGCGCCGCTGGTCGTGTCCAACACCAACAGCTTCGGCGAGACCTATGTCGTCGCCAGCGGCGGCGCGGGCGCGACCGGCGTGTCGGAACGCGGCGGCATCACGATCAGCGAAGGCGATTACAACCCCGAACGGCTCCAGCTCGACAATGACAATGGCCTGTTCGCCGGCTTCAACGATCTCTACACGGTCGGCGACCGGCTGAGCAATGTCAGCGGCATCATCAGCTATTCCTTCCAGTCCTATGAGCTGCTGGTGACCGAAGCCGTCACCGTGACCGAGGATGTCGAGCTGGTCCGCGAGACGACCACCCTGCAGGAGCGCATCGACCGGCTGTCGGTTGCGACCTACAATATGGAAAACCTGTCCGCGGTCGACAGCCCGGACAAGATCTATTCGCTGGCCGCCGACATCGTGTTCAACCTCAATGCGCCCGACATCATCGCCGCGCAGGAAATCCAGGACGGGGACGGTGCCGGAACCGGGGCCAATCTGTCGGGCGTGCCGACCGCGCAGGCGCTGATCCAGGCGATCCTCGACATGGGCGGGCCGGAATATGCCTATGCCGAAATCGCGCCCTCGGTCGCCAACTCGACCGGTGGCGAGCCGAACGGCAATATCCGCAACGGTTTCTTCTACGATCCGTCGCGGGTCACGCTGGTCGCCGGGTCGCTGCAGCTGATCAACGATCCGATCTACAGCGGCACCCGCCGGCCGCTCACCGCCAGCTTCGAGTTCAACGGCGAGACGGTGACTCTGGTCAACGTCCATTCGACCTCGCGTGGCGGCTCCGATCCGCTGTTCGGGGCGAAGCAGCCGCCGGCCGATGCCGGCGATGCCGCCCGCACCGCGCAGATGGCGGCGGTGCGCAGCTGGATCGACGCCAAGGTCGCGGCCGATCCGGCGGCGAAGATCGCCGTGCTCGGCGATTTCAACGGCTTTGTCTGGGAAAACGCGATCAAGACGCTGACCAATGGCGGGCTGATGCAGGACATGGCGACCGCGCTGCTGCCCGAGGAAGAGCGCTATTCCTATGTGTTCGAGGGCAATAATCAGGCGCTCGACCATATCGTCGCCACGTCGAACCTGCTCGCCGGTGCGCAGTTCGATGCCGTGCAGATCAATGCCGATCTGCCCGCCAGCGTCCAGCTGTCGACCGACCACAACCCGCTGCTGGCGCTGTTCCAGCTCGGCCCGACGGCGCAGACGATCTTCGCGCGCGAGCTGGCGTTCGACAACCAGCCCACCGGGGTGACGCCGGCCTTCGCCCAGAACGGCCAGCTGTTCGAGGCCGAATCGGTGGTGACGATGATGGCCCAGGGCCCAGAGCGGCACATGTTCGCGCTCGGCCAGGAATGGTTCCAGCTGGCCTGAGCCCCACCGCCTCGACCGGGGCCGCGCCACAAGGTGCGGTCCCGGCCCGGGCCGGCCTGCGCCAGCCCGCCATGCAACATTGTTATAGGCGAGCGCCCCTTTTCGTGTCACTTTAACCTATTAAAGGTCGGGAGACGCACGGCCATTGCCGCGACAGGCACGGAACCTGCCGCAGGATGGACAGTGCCACCGGGGCCGTCACGGCCTCGAGAGACGCAAGAGGGCGGTGAATGGCGGAGGCGAACGGCGCGGCCCAGGACGAGCGCCGGATCATCGAGGAAACGCTGGCCGAAGCCGTCGCGACCGCCGGCTTCGGCACCTTTGATCTCGACCTGCGCTCGGGCCAGATCCGCCTGTCTTCGGGCACCGAGGAAAGCCTTGGCTATACGGCCGGGTCGATCGGCGATCTGGGCATGTTCGTCCGGCTGATGCATCCCGAGGATCTGGGCCATGTCCGCCAGCTGGTGACGACCGCCGAGGCGGCACAGCTCGCCCGGATCGACATTGTCTACCGGCTGCGGATGCGCAGCGGCGAATACCGGATCATGCGCGGCGTCGCCCGCTGCCTTTACGGCGATGACAGCCGCATCGCGCGGCTGTTCGGCCGCAACACCGATCTGACCGGGCTGAGCCAGGGCCGCGTGGCCACCCGCCGGTCGCAGCTGCGCGCGCTGCTGAACGCCGTCCCCGACGCGATGCTGATCGTCGACAAATCGGGCACGATCGAAAGCTTCAATCGTTCGGCCGAACAGGCCTTTGGCTACAGCGCCGAACAGGCGATCGGCCAGAATCTGACCCTGCTCGCCCCGCGCGAGGTGCTGGGCGCGGACGAGCTTGCCTTTGGCCGCTTCGTCCGGTCGAGCGGCCGGGGGCAGCCGGCGCCGCCGCTGATCATGCGCGGCCGCCATGCCGATGGCCGCGAAATCCCGATCGAGGTCCGGGTCGAAACCGTCTCGGCCGGGGACGAGCCGCTTTATGCGGTGTCGATGCGCGACATCTCCGAACGGCTGGCGGCCGAGGAACGGCTGCGCACGCTCAATGACGAGCTTGCCCATGCGATGCGGGTGAACGCGATGGGCGAAATGGCCGCCGATATCGCGCATGAGCTGAACCAGCCGCTCGCCGCCCTGTCCAACTATCTGGAAGCCTCGCGGCTGCTGCTCGGCCGGGAAACGCTCACCGATGCCCGCCCGGTCGAGATGATCGAGGCGGCGGTCAAGCAGGCGATCCGCGCCGGCACGATCATCCGCCGCATCCGCAAGTTCGTGACGCGCGGCGAAGTCGATATCCGGATCGAACCGGTCGAAGAAACGGTGCGCGACGCGGTCAACCTCGTCTTTGTCGGGCGCGCGCAATATGATGTGCGGGTCAATCTGGCATTCGACCGGCAGGCGACGTTCATGATGGCCGACCGCGTGCAGGTGCAGCAGGTGATCGTCAACCTGATGCGCAACGCCATCGATGCCCTGCAGCAGGTCGGGCCGGACAATCGCAGCATCCTCGTCAAGGCGGGCAAGGTGGGCGACATGGTGGAAATCAGCGTGATCGACACCGGCCCGGGTATTTCCGAAGACGTGGTTGACCGGCTATACCAGCCATTCCGCTCCACAAAGGGGGGAGGCGGCATGGGGGTCGGGCTGACGATCAGTCGCAGGATCGTCGAGGCACATGGCGGGCGCATCTGGGCGGAAAACCGCGCAGAAGGCGGTGCCTGCTTCCGGTTCACCGTGCCGGCGCTCGAAGAACAAGACGGAGAATCCGACCCTTGATGCGTTCGATCTACATCATCGATGACGATGACGAACTCCGCATTTCGCTGCACCGGCTGCTCAGCCTGCGCTCGGATGTCGTGATCCGCAGCTTCGCCTCGGGCGACGCCTTTCTGGCGGGGGCCGAGGAACTGGATCCCGGCGTGCTGCTGCTCGACATGAACATGCCCGGATCCTCCGGGTTCGACGTGCTGCGCGCGATCCGCGACCATCAGCGCTTCCTGGCGATCATCCTGACCGGCCAGGGCAGCATCGAGGTCGCGACCAAATCGATGAAGGCGGGCGCGTTCGATTTCCTCGAAAAGCCATATAATTATCAGGCGCTGACCGAGGTGATGGAAGGCGCGTTCGAAAAGCTGGAGCAGGAAAGTGCCGCCGCCGCGCGGGTCGAACAGGCGCGCCAGCTGGTCGGCCAGCTGTCGGCACGCGAAACCGACGTGCTCAAGGGCCTGATCGAGGGCCATGCCAACAAGGTCATCGCCCATGACCTGCAGATCAGCCCGCGCACGGTGGAAATCTACCGCGCCAATCTGATGGCCAAGCTCAAGGTGCGCAGCCTGTCGGAAGCGCTCAAAATCGCCTTCGCCGCGGGGCTGTTCCCGCAGGACTGACGCGGCGGGAATCGATGCCGGCGGCACCGGGCGGGTGCCGGGCCATCCTATAATGGCGGAAGGTGCGTCCGGGCGACGGCGCGGCTTCCGCCATGCACGCGCAGCGGCGATGATGCCGTCGACCCGGCCGGATACGGAGCGGGATTGGCACGGCCATGCAGAAAATCGACCTCGAAACCATCCGGCTGATGGGGGTGAAGACGCTGGCAGGGCTGATCCTGCTGCTGGCGCTCGTCACCGCCGGGGCGGCCCTTGCGGTCGGCGGCAAATGGATCGCCGCGCTGATCGCGGTCGCGCTTGCCATCTATCCGGCAATGGCCGCGCAGGCCGCCCGCACCGACGACCAGACGCGCATCGCGCTCGGCCTGACCGCCCCGGTCTATCCGGCGCTGCTGCTCTACATCTTCGAAGGGGCGGCCTGGCAGACCGACATCCATATGCTGTTCTTCGCCGTGCTGGCGACGACCGCGATGCTGTGCGACTGGCGCACGATCATTGCCGCGACCCTGGTTGTCGCCGTCCATCACCTGATCCTCGGCATGGCGATGCCCGCCTGGGTGTTCCCCGGCGGCGGCGGGGTGATGCGGGTGCTGCTCCACGCCGTCATCCTGCTCGTCGAAACCGGATTTCTGGTGATGACGGCCGAACAGCTGACCCGGCTCGTCGCCCATGTCGGCGAGGAGAACGCCAAGCGCGCTGCCATCGAGCGCGAGGCGGCGGCGCAGCGCGAACAGGAAGCCGCGCATCAGGAAACCATCCTCGTGTCGCTGCAACAGGGGCTGGCGGCACTGCGCGAAGGCGATCTGACGGCGACGCTCGACCGCGATTTCCCCGGAGCCTATGCGCGCATCCGCACCGATTTCAACGGCGCGCTCGCCAGCCTTGAACAGCTGGTCGGCTCGCTCGCAGAGACGATCCGCGCGATCAGGCGCGAGGCCAATGACATCAGCCAGGCGTCGGAAAACCTTGCCCGGCGGACCGAGAGCAACGCCGCCAGCCTTGAGGAAACCGCCGCCGGCATCGCGCGGATGGACGACCGGCTGAAGGCGACCGCGGGGGCGGCCGAACGCACGGTCAAGCGCGCCGACCAGACGCTGGCGACGGTGGGCGACGGCCGCGCGGTCGCCGACGAGGCGGTGCAGGCGATGACCCGCGTCGCCGACAGCGCCAAGGGCATCGACAGCGTGATCGAGGGGCTGGACAAGATCGCCTTCCAGACCCGCGTTCTGGCGATGAACGCTGCGGTCGAGGCGGGCCGCGCCGGCGAGGCGGGGCGCGGCTTCGCCGTCGTCGCCGATCTCGTCTCCGCACTCGCGATGCGCGCCGAGGAAGAGGCCAAGCGCGCGCGCAACCAGCTGACCGTCACCCAGACCGACATCGGCACCGCTGTCGGCGCGGTCGAACGGGTGGACAATGCGCTGGCCAATATCTCGACCGACGTGACCGCCGTGTTCGGCCTGCTGAGCGAAATCGCGTCGGACAATCAGTCGCAGGCGTCGGCGATCACCGAAATCAACGCCGCGATCGGGGCGATGGATCAGGCGACGCAGCAAAATGCGGCGATGGTCGAGCAGACGTCTGCCGCGGCGCGCAACCTGACGTCGGAAATCGACTCGCTCGCCACCCAGGCCGCACGCTTCCGCACCCATGCGGCCGCCGGCCGCCCGGCTGCGGCCCGCCCCCAGCCCGCGGCACACCCCCAGCCCGAGAACGCGCCCGCGCGCGCGGCGCACCGCCCATCGCCAGCCGCGCCGCGCCCCGGCGATTTCACTGCCCCGATCAAACAATTGCCAAGCGACGCGGTTTCCGCACTGCGCCGCCCCGACAGCGGCAGCGCCGGATCCGGGGACGACTGGACGAGCTTCTGATCCCCCCAGTCAGGGAAAGACGACGGCCAGCACCGCCGCCAGCCGCGCCGGATCGGTGCCGTCGAGCGCAAGATCGAGCGGCGGATTGAGGCTGTGCCCACGCATCGCGCCGTTCAGATCATAGCTGGTCTGAAGCAGCCGATAGCCGTCATCCTCGCGCAGCACCGCCAGCCCTGCTCCGAACGGATAGGCATCGGGATCGACGACCAGCACCCCGTGCCCCGGCAGGCCGGCCCCCAGCGACGGACGACACGCCCTCAGCCCGAACGCGCGCGGCCCGGCATGGCGCGGGGCCTCCACCAGCGCGCCGGGCACCGCCACCGGATCGATCAGCCCGTCGGCGCGCGGCGCGCCGAACACCGGCAACAGGCGGATGGTGGCGAATGACGGCGGCGTCGGCGCAGGCGCGGCGATGGCGGGTCGGCCGGTCGGCGGCGTGGCCGCCGTCGCGGTGCGGGCGGTCACGGCACGCCCATTTCCGGCCGCATCCGGGCCGGGGACCGGCGCACCGCCCAGTTCGGCGACCAGCGCGGCGATGCGCGCACGCATCCGCGCAAGACGCGCCTCGGGATCGCCAAAACCGGCCAGCGCGGCATCGAGCGCACCCGATCGGTATTGGGCCTCGACCAGCGCACGCAACTCCCCCTCGTCGCGCACGGCCAGCAGCCGGCACAGCGCGCCGACGGTGGCGGCGTTCCAGCGGTCGAGCGTCTTGTGGGCGTTTTCGATCCGCGACAGGATCACCGGGGCGATGCCGTAATCGCGGTCGAGCGCGGCGACGGTCAGCGCCCGGTCGCCGGCCCGGCGCACGCGGACCGCCGCTGCGAGCTTGACCGCAAACCCCTCTTCGACGGCGTCGAACGCCCCGGCATCCTGAAACGGCTCCGCCCAGCGGGCAATGTCGAACTCCGGCGCATCGACGTCGATCAGCAGATCGGCCGCCTCCACCCCGATCGCGGCGGCAACGGCGCGCAGTTCGTCGGCGCGCGCCACCACCTCGCCGCGTTCGATCTTGGACAGGCGAATATAGGGGATGGCCGGCAGCCGCGCGGACAGGGCGAGCAGCTTCGACTGGCCATGGGCGCGCCGCAACTCTCGGATGCGATTGGGAAAAACGACCAGGCGGTGAGGATCGACCGATATCGCGCGAGGGCCCACCCCGCCCCCGGACGCCGTCTCGTCCCGCCGCATGCCCGCCAATCTCCCCCCTGATTGGCTTGCGAACCTATATTTATGACAGGCCGGCGTCTAGGATCGCGGCCGAGGATGTTGCGTCCGTTTTTGCAACACCGGCCGGGCTGATGGCGGGAGGGAGGAAACGCCGCGCCTGAAACGACAGGTCCCATCCCCGCGGGAGATGCGGGGATGGGTCCGGGATGGCCGGGCAGCTGGCCCGGCCGATCAGGGAAATGGGGTCGGGATCAGGCAGCGATACCGACCGAGGCGGGACCGACCGAGGGGGGGCCGGCGGGACGCGCCGGCAGGGCACCGCCCAGATCGCCGCTCCCCAGATTGGCACCCAGGTCGACGGCGCGGACGCGCAGCGCCAGATTGTGCGGCGCCTTGGGATCGGGCAGCAGCGGCTGAGCGACGGGGCGCGGCGCACGCTTGGCCGGCGCGCTCATCGCGCCATATTCGGCCATCAGGCGGAAACGCGGCTGCTGCGCGGCCAGTTCGGAAATGGTGCGGGTGGCGCGCTTGCTGATCTGGCGCACGCGCTCCTTGGTGATGCCGGCATCGACGTCCAGCTCGTCGCCGCCATCGCCGAACACGCGGCGCTCGAGGATCTCGCGGTCGCGGGCCAGCTTCTGGTCGAGCTTGGCGACTTCGGCCGGATCGATGCCCGCCAGCGCATTCTTGAAGCGCGGGCCTTCGCTGCGCGCCTTGGCAAGCGCGCGCTTGGGCTGCTGGCGGCGCAGCTGTTCGATGCCGGCGGCGCGGCCCGAACGGACGAACTCGTCGAGCAGGCTCGCCGTCGCGGCGCGGGCCAGATAGTCGGACGCGGCGGATTCGGTCAGCGCCAGCGCCTCTTCATCGACGATGATCGCTTCGAGCGTGGTTTCCTCGCCCTCGGCACCGGTCGCGGAAGCGTGGAGCGAAACGGTCGTCGCCTCGACCTTCTTGGCCGACGGGCGCTGATCGGTCATCAGGCGGAAGCGCAGGCTCTGCAGCTCGCCGCGGATCTGCCAGTTCACGAAGGTGGTGAACTGCGCCTTTTCCGGCTCATAGGCCTGGATGGCACGGTGCACGGCGATCGCGCAGCACTGCTCGGCATCGTCCCAATGCGCGGTCAGCCCATATTGGCGGATGAAATGCCGGATGCGCGGGGCGATCAGCTTCAGGATGCGCATGAACGCGCGGTCGACATTGGCGCGCTGGCGTGCGGTCTGGCGCTCCTCGCCTTTCGGCGTGTTTTCCAGAACGATGGCGACAGCTTCTTCAAGCGCGATGGTCGTCTTCGACATGAGATTTGGAACCCCCATTCCAATCCGCGCGGGCTGTCCCGGGCGGCGTGACGAGGGCATTGATCGCAGTTATCCTTTAACGACCTCCCAGAATATGGTTACGGAGAATTACCTATCCTATAACCATGTCGATCACTGGTTCCCGTCCGGCAGCGGCGGCCGCTGCCGGACGGGAAAAATTAGTCGCTGTTTATCAGTATGTTGCCGATTGAGGGCGCCGGTTCAGGCGGCGGCGCGAATATCGGCGACAAAGGCGCGGGCGGCGCTGGTTAACGCCTGCGCCTGATCGGACAGCTGGTCGGTCGCCACCCGCATCTGCTGGGCTGCAACACCCGTCTGTTCAACATTGTGGCTGACATTCACCAGATTGTCCGACACCTGCTGGGTCGCCTGCGCGGTCTGGCCGATGCTGCGGGTCATGTCCTCGGTCGCCGTGCGCTGCTCATCGACCGCCGCCCGGATGTTCTGGGATATGCCGGCGACCTGCTCGATCGTCTGGGATATGTTGCCGATTGCGGCGACCGCTTCGGCAACCGACGCCTGAATGCGCTTAATCTGCGCGCCGATCAGTTCGGTCTGGCTGGCGGTCTGCCCGGCCAGTTCCTTGACCTGGCTGGCCACGACTTCGAATGTCCGCCCGGCCTCGCCGGCGCGCGCCGCCTCCACCGCGGCATTGAGGGCCAGCATGTTGGTCTTGACCGCCAGCGCGCTGATCATGTCGGTCACGTTGCCGACCGTCTCGGTCGCTTCGGCCAGCTGGGCGACGATGCCGGCCGTCCGGCGGGCATCGCTGACGGCGCGGTCGGTGGCGGTGGCGGATTCGGCGACCCTGGCATTGATCGTGCGGATCGCGGCGGCCAGCTGCTCGCTGCCCGAGGCGACGGTGCTGATGCCCGCACTCGTCTGTTCGGCGGCGGCGGCGACCGTCATCATCCGCGTGTTGCTTTCCCCGCTGGCGGCGGACATCGACGATGCCGTCGCCTGCAACTCGGCAGCGGCTGAGGCGACCGACTCGGCAAGCCCGCCGATCCGCGCTTCGAAATCGGCCCCCATCTGCGCCAGCTTCCGGTCGAACCCGGCCTTGTTCTCGGACAGATACACCGACACGGCGAGTTCCATGTCCAGCAGGGCCGCCTGGGTGACGGCGGTCATCAGCGCCGCCAGCCTTTCGGTCCGCCGCCGCGCCAGCCAGCCCAGCGGGCCTTTCAGCGCGCGCCGGGCCAGCCCCGGCAGCAGCCGGCCGAGCAGATAGGAATAGCCGCCCAGATACCATCTCGGGTCAAGGCCGATGCGGCTGTGCACCCGTCCCACGCGGCGCACCGATTCCACATAATCGACGTCGAACCGGCCCGAGAACAGCCGCCGCCAGTGATCGCCCTGGGCCCGCCGGGCGCGGTCCATCGCCGGTTCGCTGTCGAACATGGCGGTCAGCTGCGACCAGCCGCGCATGTGGCGGTAAAAGGCCTCGAGCGCCTCGGGAAGCTCGGCTTCCAGATCCCGGCTGGCCTCGGCCAGCAAACGCTGCTTGTCGGCGTCGAGCGCGGCAAAACTCAGCCGGTCGCGATAGTCAGTGTCCATGGTCGTTACCCAATCGTCCCCGCAAGGGGTCTGTATGGGTTATAGGACGGGGAACCGGCCGGGCGGTCCTTTCCGGGGACAAATCAGTGATCTAGGCGATTACCCTGATTGATCCAGATTAGGCCGCGGCCCCGGTCAGCCGGCGAAGCGCGCCGGATCGACATGCCGGTCGACAAAGCCGAGCAGCCAGTCGCGATGCGCGGCCGTTGCATGGCCGGCCTCGGCGATGCGTGCCGCTGCAGCACTGCCGCCAATCTGGGCAATCAGCAGCTTTTCGGCCCGCGCCGCCGGCAGCCCCCCCATGCTCAGGAACTTGACCGCATCGCCCGCGCCCAGATGGTGGCCGAGATAGGCCGCGCGGGCGATTTCGGCCACCCCGTCGCCGATCCGCACTCCCGCCGCTTCCAGCCGGTCGATGTTGCGGCGGGCGTAATCGGCGGTCGCCTCGATGGCGGCGCGCGCATCGTAACGCAGGGCCAGCAGGTCCGAGCGCGCGGCAGCGGCAACGCGCCCGCCCTGGTCGAGCCAGCCGCGTTCATGCGCGGTGCGGTTGAGCCAGGTGCCGGTGCGTTCCGCCTCCCCCTCCCAGGTGCCGGCGAGAAACTGGCCCAGCCCGGCGGCGCTCGACCGGGGATTGCGGCTATGGGTGTTCCAGCTGCCGTCGCGCTTCTTCGCGGCCTCCGCATCGATGATCGCAGCCAGCGCGGGCGCGGGCAGGCCGGTGCGCGCGGCCGCGGAGTCGATGGCTGCACCATGGCGCGCATTGGGGCCAAGCCCGGTGGGTGCGGCGACGCGGCGGCGGCCATCGCCATCGGCGGCATCGGTGCGGTCGGGCACCGGCCCGGTGGCCGGCGGCGGCACTGGCGCGGCAAACGTCTCGGGCAGCAGCTGCTGGGGATCGCGCGGGCGGGCGGCGGCCTCGGGCAGGCCGGCCGACAGCGCGTCGATCAGCGAATCGAGATCGAACGCCCCGGCCCCGGCCAGCGCGCCCGCGCCGGCAGCGCCCTCGCCGTCCCGGTCGCCGCTGCCGAGCGCGGCCCGCCACAGCCGGCTGGTCATCTCGCTCTTGGCGCTTGCATAGATGAACGCCGCCCGCTCGGCCGGGGCGAGCGTCTTCAGATCGGGGCGGACGATCATGACCGGCGCTGCCGGGCAACACGCCGCGCACGGGCGATCCGCAACAGCCCGGCGGCGGCGCGGTCATCATCCTCGGCCTGTTCGGCGGCGGCGGCGGCCATGCGCACATTGGCTGCAAACTGGTCGGCCGCGCTTTCGACCGCCTTCAGCGAGCCATAGGCCTCGCGCGCGCGGGCACGCAGCTGATCGAGCTGCCGGTCGGCGGCGGCGCGATCGGCGGCCAGCCGCGCGCGTTCGTCGCGCATCCGCAGGAAATACCGGTTTTCGGGCAGCCGCCAATCGGCCGCCGCCACCCGGTGCTCGGCATGGATCGCCGCCTGCACCTCGGTGGCGCGGCGGTGCAACCGGTCGGCGGTGTCGATGGCGACGCTGATCTCGACCTTGATCTGGTCGACGGTGCGCTGCTGGATCGTCAGCGCCGCGTGATAGGGCGTCTTCATGCCGCCTCGCGCATCAGGTCATCGGGCTGGCCGGTCACATAATGCGCAGCCTCCTCCCCAGCTCCGCCATGGCCGGGACCATCATGCTCCGCGCCTTCAAACACGGCCCCGTCATAGGCGCTCTCTTCGGGCATTGCCTCGTCAGCGTCCGGCGCGCCGATGATCTCGCCCAGCGCGGCAAAGGTCGCGCCGGCGCGGCCGCGGTCATCCTTGCCCTGGTTGATCAGCGCCTCGATCGCGGGCGCCAGCTCGATCGCCTGGTCGACCTCGGGGCTGGCCCCGGCCTTGTAGGCACCGAGCCGGACCATGTCCTCCATGTCCTGATACAGCGACATCAGCCGCCGCGCCTCGATGCGCGCGGTGTTTTCGGCCGGGCTGTGGGCATGGGGCAAGGTGCGGCTGACCGATTTCAGCACGTCGATGGCCGGATAGCGGCCGCGTTCGGCGATCCGGCGGCTCATCACGACATGGCCGTCCAGAATGCCGCGCACCGCATCGGCGACCGGTTCGTTATGATCGTCGCCATCGACGAGCACGGTGAACAGGCCGGTGATCGCGCCCTGCCCCGGCCGCCCCGGCCCCGCGCGTTCGAGCAGGCGCGGCAGCTCTGCAAACACGGTCGGCGTATAGCCCTTGGTCGCCGGCGGCTCGCCGCTCGCCAGCCCGATTTCGCGCTGCGCCATCGCAAAGCGGGTGACAGAGTCCATCAGGCACAGCACATGCAAGCCCTGATCGCGGAAATATTCGGCGATGGCGAGCGTCGTCCACGCCGCCTGCCGCCGCATCAGCGCCGGTTCGTCGGAGGTGGCGACGACGACGACGCTGCGCGCCAGCCCGTCCGGTCCCAGATCGTCCTCGACGAATTCCTGCACCTCGCGGCCGCGTTCGCCGATCAGGCCGATCACCGCGACATCGCACGCCGTCCAGCGCGCGAGCATCGACAGCAGCACCGATTTGCCGACGCCCGAGCCGGCGAACAGCCCCAGCCGCTGGCCCGCGCACAGGGGCGCGAACACGTCAAGCGCGCGCACCCCGGTTTCGATCTTCGCGCCGACCCGGGCACGCTCGGCGGCGGCCGGCGGCATCGCCTTGATCGGCCGCGCCTCCGCCCCGGCAATCGGTGCCGGGCGACCGTCAATCGGCCGCCCCAGCCCGTCGACCATACGGCCCAGCCATGCGGTCGACGGGCGCAGCACGAACTGGCCGGCGACCAGATCGGCGCGCGCGCCCGACGCAATGCCCTGCGGATCGCGGAACGACAGGCAATGGGCGATGTCATGATCGAGGCCGGTTACCTCAGCCTCGACCAGCCCGTCGGCCCCGGCGATCGACAGCCGCGATCCGATGCGCGCGGCCCCGGCCAGCCCCGCCACCTCGATCAGCGCACCGCGCACGCCGACGACCTTGCCGAAGCGCAGATCGGGATCGAGTGCGGCAACCGACTGGGCGAGCGCGGACAGGTCGCGCAGCATGTCAGGCCGCCTGTTCCGGCTGAGCGTCGGCCAGCATATCATCCTCCAGCCGCATCAGCTGGCGGCAGTCGCCGAGCGCGCGATAATATTGCATGGCCGCGACGTTGCGCGCGAAGCTCATCGTCGCCACGCTGGCCTCGGGCGTCCTGAGCAGCGCCGACACGTTGCGCAGCGCCTCGATGATCCGGTCCTGATGGGCCTCGCTGCTTTCGGCATCGATATAGGCCATCATCGTGTGGAAATAGAGCAGGCGGGCCGGGGTATCGGCCTCGGCCGGGCTCATGATCTCGCGCCCGCGCAGGATCGCCGCCTTGGATTCGACGCACAGCTCGGTGCGGCCGACCGCGCTCAGCACCGCGCCGTTCACGATCACCTTTTCGCCGGGCCGGAGTGAAATGCGGAGGGTCATGCTGCAATCCTTCAGTCTGGTCCTTCTCCTATAGGATGCGCAGGGCCGGGGGCGGCGGCAGGTGCGGCAAATTTTGCCTAGGGGCGGCCGGATTTGCCGCCCGGCGCACATGCCGGGTGAGGCGCAGCCGCGCGACGGCTTCGAAAAAAAAGCCGTGGCAGCTGCGTTTTGGTCGCCCCCGACCCCCTCCTATAATGGTGAATGCAGGCGGGCGACGAGCGCCCGACATGTCCCAGGAGACCTCTTTTGAGCCTCTTTTCCGCTCTTTATGCCGGCGTGTCCGGCCTCGGCGCCAAATCGAGCGCGATGGCAACCGTCGCCGACAACATCACCAACATCAACACCGTCGGCTATAAAGGCGTGACGACCGAGTTCCGCACGCTGGTGACGGACGGGCGTCTGCGCTCCAGCTATTCGGCGGGCGGCGTCGCTGCGGCACCGCAGGCGCTGATCTCCAAACAGGGTCTGTTGCAGGCCTCGGCCAGCGAAACCGATCTCGGCATCGAGGGGGCCGGCTTCTTCGTGGTGCGCACCGGGTCGGGTCAGGACAATGAGATCGCCTTCACCCGCGCCGGCTCGTTCAAGCCCGATCTTGACGGCTTCATGCGCAACACCAGCGGCTTCTACCTGCAGGGCTGGCGGCTCGACGCGCAGGGCCAGTTCGTCAACACCGGCAACACCAACGCGCTTGAAACGGTGCGGCTGAGCGAGCTGACCGGGTCGGCGGCCCCGACCACGCGGATCCAGCTCCGCGCCAATCTCCAGTCGGATCAGGTGCCGTTCGCCGGGGCCTATACGGCGGGCGACATGGCGGCCGGCACGGTCACGCCGCAGTTCCAGCGCGCGTTCGACGTGTTCGATTCGCAGGGCAGCGCCCACCGCATCAACTTCGCCTATCTGAAGACCGGGCCGAACACCTGGCGCAGCGAAATCTATGCCGTCCCGGCCAGCGATGTGACGGCGGCGGGCGGCCTGCTCGCCAGCGGCACCGTCGCGTTCAATCCGGACGGCAGCCTTAACCTCGCCGGCTCGACGCCTGCGCTGTTCGCGCCGCTGTCGGTCAGCTGGACCAACGGTGCAGGGTCGCAGCCGATCAACCTGGCGCTGGGCAGCAATGGCGGGCTGGACGGCCTGACCCAGTTCGGGGCGACGTCGTCGCTCATCTCCTCGTCGGTCGATGGCGGCCTGCTCGGCAACATCGCCTCGGTCGAAATCTCGAAGGAAGGCGTGGTCAGCGCGATCTTCGAAGACGGCACCGCGCGGCGCGTGTTCCAGCTGCCGATCGCCACCTTCCAGAATCCCGACGGGCTGACCCGCCTGTCCGGCAACGCCTTTGCCGTGTCGGGCGCTTCCGGCTCGGCGGCGATCAACACGCCGGGTGCGCTCGGCGCGGGGACGATCGCGGCGAACACGCTCGAAGCGTCGAACGTCGACCTGGCGCAGGAGTTCACTAACATGATCCGCTTCCAGCGCGCCTACAGCGCATCGTCCAGGATCATCACGACCGTGGACGACATGCTGCAGGAACTCAGCAACCTGAAGCGCTGATCTGACCCCCGATCCGCGCGCACGTCCCCCTGCCCGATAGCCAGAGGCCTGAAACACCGTGTCCCTGAACGATATTCTCGGCTCCGCTCTTTCCGGCCTCGGCGCGGCACAGGCGGGCTTGCGCGCGACATCGAACAACATCGCCAATGTTGGCACCCCGGGCTATGCCCGCGAGCGGGTGAACCTGTCGACCGGCGTCACCTCCGGTCGCATCACCGGCGTGCGCGTCAGCGAGCCGGAACGCGTCGCCGACCGCTTTCTCGAGGCCAATGTCTATCGCCGGCAGGGCGATTTCGGCCGCTCCGAGGTGGTGGCGAACTATCTCGACCGGCTCCAGTCGCTGCTCGGCGCGCCCGGCGATGAATCGGGCCTGCCCGCCCGGCTCGACGCCATCGGCGCGGCGGCAGTGGCGATGACCGGATCGGCCTCGACCGAGCAGACGGTGCGCAAGTTCACCGCCAATGTGCAGGACGCGTTGGTGTCGATGCAGCAGGTGTCGCGCGACGTGTCGGTGCTCAAGACCGATGTCGAATCCGAAGTCGGCTACACGATCGACACGATCAACAATCTGCTGCGGCGCATCGCCGATCTGAACGACACCGTATCGCGTGCCGCCTCGCAGGGCCGCGCGACCGGCGGTGCCACCGATCTGCGGATGACCGCGGTCGAGGAACTGGCCAGCCTGATCAAGGTCACAGTGCGCGAAATGCCCGACGGGCGGCTCAACATCGAAACCGCAGGCGGCGTCGCGCTGGTCGACAAGCGGCTGCGCCAGCTGTCCTATCCGGTCGGCGACGGCGTCGATCAGCCGGTCTATCCGCCGATCGACGTCCGCTTTGTCGAAGCCGATGGCAGCATGGGTCCGCTCACCGGCGAGCGGCTCGACGGTCCCTCGATCGGCGGCAAGCTGGGCGGGCTGATCGACCTGCGCGACCGGGCATTGCCGGCCTTTGCCGAGGAAGTCGGCACGCTGTTCGGCGGCCTTGCGGAAACGCTCAATGCCGTCGCCAATGCGAGCACGACGGTGCCCGCGCCCAACCGGCTGGAAGGGCGGCAGAGCGGGATGGCGCTGACCGACCGGCTGGGCTTTACCGGCCAGGCGGTGTTCGCCGTCACCCAGGCCAATGGCAATCTGGTCGCGCGCACCACCGTCGATTTCGGCGCGCTGGGGGCCGGGGCGACCATCGGCGACGCCATCGCCGCGATCAATGCCGGGCTTGGCGGGGCTGCCACCGCGACGTGGAACAACGGCCAGCTGAGCATCACCGCCGCCGCCCCCGGCAATGGCGTGATCGTGGCGCAGGATCCCGCCCAGCCCAGCAACCGGGCCGGGGTCGGTTTTTCGCAGTTTTTCGGGCTGAACGACATCATCACCAGCCCGCGCGGCACATTGGTGCCGCCCGGCTTTGTCGGCAGCGACGCGCATGGCTTCACGACCGGCGAGACCGTCGAGCTGCTGGTGCGCGATCCCAATGGCCGGGTGGTGGCGCGCCAGACGCTGTCGCCCGCGACCGGCGGCACGTTCAACGATCTGATCGGCGCGCTCAACGGCGGTCCGCTCAGCGCCTTTGGCAGCTTCGCGCTCGACGCGCGCGGGCGGATGCAGTTCACGCCCAACGCGGCGATCCCGACCGCATCGGTCAGCATCCCGTCGGATTCGACCAGCCGCTTCGGCACCGGGCGGTCCTTTGCCTCGCTGATGGGGCTGTCGGGCGAGAATAGCGGGCTGGATTTTGCCGAAGTGAAGCCGGATGTGCTGGCGACCGCGCAGCGGCTGCCGCTCGCCCGGTTCAATCTGGCGGCAACCGTCGGCCAGCCGGCAATCGGTGCCGGCGACAATCGCGGCGCGACCGCCTTTGTCGACCAGCTTGCCCGGCCGGTCGATCTGGGCCGCAACCGCGTCGTCGCGATGGAACGCTATGCCAGCCTGGTGCTCGGCCGCGCCGGCATGGACGCCGCCCAGGCCAAGGACCAGCTGGTCGACGCCACCGCCCGCCGCGAGGACGCGGTCAACCGGCGCGACAATTTCTCCGGCGTCAACATCGACGAAGAGCTGTCGCAGCTCGTCGTCCTGCAAAACAGCTATTCGGCCGCCGCGCGCGTGATGAGCACGGCCACCGAAATGTACGACACGCTGATCGCCATGGTCGGCTGAAAGGAAAACCGATGATCCGCGTCGCCACCATTCCCAACCAGCGCGTCCTGTTCGGCGCGATCGGCAAGTCGCAGCAGAAGCTGGCCGAAACCCAGATCCAGATGGCCACCGGCAAGAAAGCCCAGGATTTCGCGTCGCTGGGCGTCGAAGCTGTCCGCAACCTGTCGGCCCGCACGCTCGTCGCGCGGCAGGAAGCGCACAGCGCGGTCGCCAAGCGGCTGAACACGACGCTGTCGATCGTCGACGCCAATCTGAGCGGCGCCGAGGAATCGCTGACCAGGATCCGCAACGACATCGTGAAGGCGGTCGGGACCGGACAGTCCACCGGGCTGCAGGAAGCCATTGAAGAGGCGTTCCAGCGCTTCCGTTATGCGATGAACGCCGACGAAGGCGGGTTGCCGCTGTTCGCCGGCACCCAGACCGACCGTCCGCCCTTCCAGCCCACCTCGCTTGCCGACACCATCGGCCTGTCGACCGACGATGCGTTCACCAACGACAATGTGAAGGCCTCGGCACGGGTCGCGGACGGGCTGAACGTCGAATATGGGATTGTCGCCGACGAGATCGGCGCGCGCTTCTTCGAGGCGTTCCGCACGATTGCCGAGGCCGGCACGATCGACAACCAGCCGACCGCCGCGCAGATGGATGCGCTCAACGAAGCCGTCGGCCTGCTCAACGAAGGGCTGAAGACGCTGCGCACCGCCAATGGCGAAAATGGCCGGCGCCAGGCGCAGATCGAGACGCTTGAAACCCGCGCCGAGGAGCGCGCCCTGCTGCTGCGCGAGCTGATCTCCGAGAATGAAGACGCCGATCTCGCTCAGGTCGCCTCCGAACTGGTGCAGCGGCGCACGACGCTCGAGGCGAGCTACCAGACCTTTGCCCGGCTGTCGGGGCTGAGCCTGGTGAACTTCCTGCGCTGAGTGCGGGCGCGGCCTTCGGGCCGCGTCGGAAGGAAAGAAAAGGCGTCGCGGCACATGGCTGCGGCGCCTTTTCCTTGTGCCGACACCGGTCGGCCAAGATCGATGACGCTGACAGAAAACGGCAAACGAGCCGGCCCGCGCCCGGCCGGCGGGGATCAGCCGATGGCGGCGATCCGCAGCGCCACGGCGCGCAGCGCCTCGAAGTTGGTGACCTTCACTTCTTCGGGATGCTCGATGCCCAGAATATCCTCGTCGCACGGCTGGGAATGGTCGGCAGCCGCCCAGCGGCCCGCGCCGAGCGACCGGAGCGGCAGGATTGGCGGCCGGGTCGGGTCTTCGGGGTTGATCGACGTGACGACCGCCAGCCCGCCCGATTGCAGCCGCACCAGCGCGCCGACCGGATAGATGCCGATGCTGCCGACAAAGGCCTCGAGCAGCCCGGCATCGAAATGGCCGTGCCAGCTGCGCATCCGCTGGATCGCCTCGCCCGGATTCCAGGCGCGCTTATAGGCGCGGTCGGAGGTGATCGCGTCATAGACGTCGCAGATCGCCCCCATGCGCGCGAACTGGCTCAGCCGCCGGCCTTCAAGGCCATAGGGATAGCCGGTGCCGTCGACGCGTTCGTGATGGTGCAGGCAGACGTCGCGCGCAGCCTCGGGCACGTCGCTGCTTTCCGACAGCAGCACAAAGCCGCGTTCCGGATGCGTCTTCATCGTCTGGAACTCGGCCGGATCGAGCGGCCCCGGCTTGTCGAGGATCGCGCGCGGCATCGCCGCCTTGCCGATATCGTGCAGCAGCCCGGCAAAACCGGCCTCGCGCACCTCGCTGTCGCTCAGCCCGAGATGGCGGGCAAAGTTGATCATCAACCCGCACACCGCGACCGAATGCATATAGGTATATTCATGCTTGGTCTTGAGCCGCGCGATGCTGACAAAGGCATCGGGGCGGCGCGCGACCGAGGCCGCCAGCTCGTCGACCAGCGCGAACACTTCCTGGCTGTTGACGGCCTTGCCCAGCCGCGCCTCGCCGAACATGTTGGCGACCAGCCGCTTGGATTTGTTCACCAGCCGCGCGGCGCGTTCATATTCGCGCACCAGCGACGTCCGCTCCCCCCCGCCGGTGCCAGAGCGGGATGTGACGCGGACCGCCGGGCGCGGCGCGGCGGCCGGCTTGCGCCGCCCGGGCGGACGCTTGCTGCGGCTTTCGTCGATCACCACCGCCTGCACGGGGCTGCGGCGCAGCAGATCGAGCGTGTCGGGCGACGAGATCAGGAAGCGCGAGCGCCAGAACGGATGGTCCAGCCAAGACCCTTCCAGGCGATGCACATACATGCCCAGTTCGAGATCTTTGGGGGACACGCGGCGCAGCAAGATGATTCTTCCTTCCTGTTATGGGATAAGGCGTAGGGGCTTAACGACTCCTTGAAAAACGTCCGTCAGGCCGCCACCTTTCGTCCCGCGCGCCATATCTATCCGCTGGCCTTGGACGCGGCCTTGTCCCCGCGTCCCGCGGCCGGTGCCGCATCGAGCAGATCGGCAAACGACCCGCCCGGGCTGGCCGCCGGCATTGCCGCCATCGCCTCGGCAAAGCCATCGGCGTCCAGCTCGTTGACCCCGCGGGTCAGCAGGTCGAAGGCGCGCGCGGTCGGCAGGGTCGCAAAGGCCGGCTGATAGCGGGCGCGCAGCGCCTCCAGCTCCGCCTCGCGGCCCAGCATGCCGAGCGCGATCGCCCGCCGCAGCAGCATCGCCTGCCGCACCTCGCTCAGCCCGCCGCGCGCGGCGGGTGCCTCACGCCCGGCGGCATCCAGAAAGCCCTGCCAGTTGCGCTGCTTCCACAGCAGCTCGGCACGCAGCCCGGTGGCATCGGGCACTTCCTGCAGCACTGCGAGCGCTTCCTGCCCGCGCCCGAGCAGCTGGAGCGCGACCGCCTCCATCCGCTGCCGGTCCCACAGCATCTGCGCGGGATAGACGGTCTTGGCGGTCGCGCTCATCACCTCGAGCGCGCGGTCGGGATGGCCGGACAGGATGTGCAGCTTGGCGACGCGCACCGACAGCGGCCCCTGGGCAATGTCCTGCGCGCGCTCGAACAGCTGATGCTCGAGCAGTTCGGCGGCGCGTTCATACAGCCCAACCGACTGGAGCCGTTCGGACAGCCGCGCGACCATCAGGTCGCCCTCCGCACCGCCGGGGCCGAGATCGCGATAGTCCCAATACAGCCCGGCCGCCTGATCGAGCGGCACCCGCGTGCCCGGTTCGAGCAGGCCGGTCAGGATCGTCTGCGCCTCGCGCATCAGCGGCGGCAGATCGGGACCGAGATCGTGATAGCGGACGAGCGTGCCCGCCGCCGCCAGCGCGGCGCGATCATCCTTTGCCTGCCGCGCCAGCCGCCAGCGCAGCTGCAGCGCATGTTTTTCCGCCTCCCCGCCACGCCAGGCAAAGCGCATCGCGTCGAGCCGTTTCAGCGCCTCGGCCGGCGGCAGGGTGCGGCGCATCACGCCCACCTCGACCTCGCCGACGCGTGCCTCATATTGCTCGGCCGGATTGCCCTTTTGCGCGACGCGGCCGAACAGCAGCGCCGCTTCGGCCAGCTGCCCCAGCGCCTGATGCGCCTTGGCGCGGATCAGGTTCGACGCCGGATCGGCCTCGGGCGTGTATTTGAGAATGCGCAGCGCCGCCGCCGGATCGCCAAGCGCGAGCGCCGCGTCCGCCGCCGGTGCGAGGAACGCAATGCGTTCCGCCGGGCGGCGCGCGGCGAGCGCC
>NZ_JAPFGX010000031.1:0-33703 GCF_059803575.1 Sphingomonas sp. URJC2 | reverse complement strand
GCACCAACCCCCGCCCGCCCGCCGATCAGCACCCCGATCAGCGTCGGTCCTTGTCTGCCTCAGATCGACAGTCTTCCGGCACCAGAAACCCCGGCAGGGGGCCAGTGTCAAAAGCCCGCGCGCAGACCGATCGAGGCGGTCCGGGGCGCGCCGGGTTGAACCCACAGCGGCGAATAGCTGTTCGCATACCAGCGCGTGTCAAACAGGTTCTGGACCGACGCGAACAGCCGCACACCCTTCACCGCTTCAACCTCACCAAAGAGCCTGACGAGCATATGGGCGGGCAGGGCAAATGCAGTGCCCGTCTCCCCCGAACGCTCGCCTACATATTGGAGGCCAGCCCCCAGTTGCGCCTCCCGGCCAGCCAGGGCGAAGCGCTTTGTCGCCTGCACGTTCAGCGTGTGGTCGGGGATATTGATCAGCGGATCGCCGGGACGGATCTGGAAATTGAAGTTCGGCTCCAGCAGGGTCGAGCGGGCTTCCGCGTCGATATAGGCGTAGCTGAGGATCACATCGATGTTCCCCGGCAACTGCCCGGCGACATCCAGCTCGATGCCGCGGCTGCGCGCCTTGCCGATGGCGACCGAGAAGCCCGGATTGCCGGTATCGCTGGCCAGCACATTGTTCTTGTCGAGCTGGAACACCGCGAGCGTGCCGCTCAATCGCCCGCCCAGAGCGGCGAATTTGACGCCGATTTCCTTCGACCGGCTGGTTTCCGGATCGAAAATCGCGCCGCTGACATCGGTTCCGATATTGGCACGAAAGCCCTCGCCATAGGCGGCATACAGGGTGATCGGTGTGCTGAGCCGGTAGACCAGCCCGGCCTGCGGGCTGAACCGCCCGACGCTGCGGCGACTGTCGATGCCAGTCAGCCGGTTGAGCGTGCGCAGCCGGACATCGTCATAACGCCCGCCGATGCGGATTTGCAGCCGGTCGGTCAGCTCGACCTGATCCTGCACGAAAACGCCGGCGGATTGCTGCACGTCCAGCCGGTCGTTCTGCGGCCCCGGTGTCGGCAGCGGAAAGCGGCCATAGACTGGCGAGAGGATGTCGAGGACATAGCCGGCCCGGTCGGTCGTCCCCGCAGTGAGAACGGGAGGGCGGAAACGGCCGAATTGCTGGTCATTGTCGAACCGGTCCCGGTCGGCCCCGATCAGGACGCGGTGACGGAGCGATCCGGTGTCGAACTCGCCCGACAGCTCGGCCCTCACGACCCATTGCCGGGAATCATAGCGCCGCGAGCGCCGCTGGCGCGACAGGGAACGGCCGTCGACGAACAGCTTCTGGCGCGAGGCGACAAGTTCGGCATCCGATGAAAATCCGGTCAGCAGCGTGTCGCGCAAGCTGGCGCCGACGAGGATCGTCCACCGATCGTCAAGATCATGCTGCACGCGCAACTGATGGCCGGTCGCGCGCGCGACATGGTCGCCATCCCCCGGTTCGCCCAGGAAGCGCGTGCGCGGCACGGTAGAAAAATCGCCATTGAGGACGACGATGCCGCGATCAAACGGCGTCTCGACCCGCGTCCATTCCAGATCATAGGTCAGCCGCGTATCATCGCCGATTGCAAGCCCGATGGACGGCAGAAAGCCCCAGCGGCGCTGGGTTACTGTGTCACGGAACGTGTCGCCGGCCTCGGCATAGCCGATCAGCCGCGCGGTCAGTTCGCCAGACAGGGCGAGGTTGAAATCGCCCTCGGTCCGCACCCGGTCGAAACTGCCATATTGGATGGACGCGGTGCCGAACGAGCGGCCGATTTCGGCCTGTTTGGTGACGAGATTGACCGTGCCGCCGGGCTCGCCCCGGCCGAGCAGCGCGGCGGCTGGCCCTTTCAGCACCTCGATGCGTTCAAGCCCGGCGACATCGCGGGGGCCGCCAAAGCCGCGCCCGCCGTTGAAGCCGTTGACCAGATAACCGGTCGGAATATTCTCGTCCCCGGCAAATCCGCGCACCGCAAAGCTGTCGAACAGGCCGCCGAGCGAGTTCTGGCGTGAGACCGAGGCGTTGAGGTCAAGCGCGTCGGTGAGGCGCAGGAAATTGTTGGCCTTGATCGCGGCGTCATCGATTTGGGCGATGGACTGCGGGATTTCGGACAGCGCAAAGTCGCCGCGATATGCCTGGCGGACACCGGTGACCGTTACGATCTGATCGGCCGATGCGTCCCCGTCCGCAACGCCTTCGGCGTGCGCTGCCGCCGGATGGACCGCGGCGGCCGCCAGGCTGGTGAGCAGTGCGATGCGCAAACGACCATAAAACATGTCACAACTCCCCCTGGCGCCCGATCGGGCGATGGCGGGGCCGCTCCCGCGCCCGCATCGGGACAGCGTCCTGACGAGATGATATAACAGTGTCAATGCGGAAGCCGGCGAGGGCGGTCGTGCCCCGACCGCCGGGGCTTGGCGGGCGGCCTAGAGCATTTTCAAGCCGGGTTGAATCACCCGGCGACTCAGAAAGCGCGGTAAATCAGAGGCCTGGAGCGGCCGATCCGATGCAATCGGATCGGAAGCCGCTCTAGCCATCCGGTCAGGGACGGGCCAGGGCCCCGCTCACGCCGCGTGCAGGGGTGTGGCCGCCTCGGTGCGGTCGCGGCCGGCATCCTTGGCGGCATAAAGCGCGCGGTCAGCGGTCTTGTAGAGCATCATGAAGTCGCTGCCCGGCGGCACGCACGATACGCCGGCACTGGCGGTCACGCTGATGAACAGGTCGCCGGCCTGCACCTGTTCGTCGGCAATCGCGGCGCGCGCCTGATTGGCGAACTCGATGGCGCGGGCGGGGCAGAGATTGACGGCGAGCAGCCCGAATTCTTCGCCGCCCAGGCGCCCGATCGCCCGCGCATCCGGCACCCAGGACAGGGCGGCGGCCACCGCGCGCAGCACAGCGTCGCCGGCATCATGGCCATGCCGGTCATTGACGCGCTTGAATCGGTCAATGTCGAGCAGCACCAGCGTCACCGGGCCGGTTTCCAGCAGCATCGCCTCCGCCCGCTCGACAAAGCCGCGCCGGTTGAGCAGGCCGGTCAGCGGATCGGTCACGGCCAGCCGGGTCATCAGGCTGCTTTCCGCCTGCGCCGCATCGCGCTCGATCCGCACCGACCAGAGCTGGATGGCGACGATGATTGTCAGCCACACCGTCTGCAGCGCGCACGCGCCCAGCACCAGATACATGCCGCCGGCATCGTCCTCCGCGATGCCGCGATCGGCAAAGATGCTCCACAGCACAGCCAGCATCGGGATTGTGAACGACAGCAGGAAATCGCGCGCCTGCGCATTGCCGCGCCGCCATTGCCACAGGCACAGGATCATGACGGCAGCCGCCGCCGCCAATATGGCGGTGTTGAGCGCCATGGCGGCCAGCGGCAGCGAGGCCCCCGGGCAAAAGGCCGCAACGCCGCCCAGCACCGCAACCAGGATCGCCAGCATCATGGTGCCGGTCCGCACCGGCCGCGGCAGGGCGGCCCCAGCGCTCGCCAGCAGGAACCCGATCGCGCAGCTGATCGCGGCGGTCGACGAAAGCGTCGCGAGCCGAGCCGAGACCGGGCCGGCCATTCCCGGTGCCACGAACAGCGCTGTCTGCGTCCACAGCAGCGCCCAGCCGAGCACGCATGCCGCCCACAGCGCGTTCCACACCGGCGGGGTGCGGCGGGCGGCAAAGGCGATCAGCAGATTGCCGATCAGCGACAGGGCAAGCAGGGCGAGTGCCGCACCGATCACCACAGCCTGGCCCATCTCCGCCTGGCGGGAGCGCGGGCCGCCGATGCCGATATCGATCAGCCGGTCCCAGTCGGCCCGGAAAAAGCCGATGCGGACGGAAGTGACGGGGGCCGCCCGCGCGGGGGCCACGAATGTCACCCGGCCGCCGACCTGCCAATGGCTGCCGAAATCGCCGGCGCGGACGCTCTGCCGGTGGGTCGTGCCGTCTGCATAGCGGAACACGGCCTCGACCGCCTCGGCCCGGGTGACGCGGACGCTGACGACCGGTGCGGCGATGCCCGGCACGGCATCGATCCACAGCCAGCCCGACCGATAGCCCCCCGGCGATATGCTGCACGCAAGCGAAGCGGCACCGCGCACATCCGGACAGGTATGGGGCAGCGACGGGGCCGGTGCCGCAGCCGCAATTGTGGCCCCGCACATCGCCACCAGGCCGACGAGCAGCCGCATCATGGCCGACATCCACCGCACGCCGTCAGTCCTTGCCCTCCACCCGCGCCGTCATCCGCGCATGTCATCAATGCTTCGCACAAAAATGCCGAATGTTCCAACGCGATGCCGCGCGCGCGCGCCGGCGGCGGGGGGCGCGGGGCACAAAAAGGGGCGCGACACCACCCGGCGCCGCGCCCCCCTGCCTGCATGCGGAGCTGATCTTCCGAGCCGCCGGATGATCCCGCCCGGCGCGAAATGCGTCAGCCCTCGGCCGCCTCGGACTGGAGCTGGATGAAGTTCTGCAGCCCCATCAGCCGGATCTGGTCCTGCATCTTCTCGATGGTGTCGACATGCTCCTCCTCGCTTTCGAGGATGCGCTGCAACAGGTCGCGGCTGACATAGTCGCGCACATGCTCGCAATGCGCGATCCCTTCGCGCAGCAGCGGGATGGCGTCGTTTTCCAGCGCGAGGTCGCAGGACAGGATTTCCTCCACCGTCTCGCCGATGCGCAGCCGGCCGAGCATCTGGAAGTTAGGCAGCCCGTCGAGGAACAGGATGCGCTCCGCCAGCCAGTCGGCGTGCTTCATCTCGTCGATCGACTCTTTATATTCATATTTGGCGAGCTTCTTCACGCCCCAATGCTCGAGCATCCGGTAGTGAAGGAAATACTGGTTGATCGCCGTCAGCTCGTTCTTGAGCGCGTCGTTCAGAAACTGGATAACCTTGGGGTCGCCCTGCATGTTCTTGCCTCCGTCTGGCGCGGCTTATAGCGCCGAACCGGGGCAAAATCATCAAAAAATGGCGGTTTTCCGTGCACTTGCGGTTGTGAAACCGCTAGTCACTCGCACGAGCGTCTGCGATCACTTCGCGGGCATAGGGGATGCACTGGCCACAGCGCGGGCGGCATCCCAGCGCCTTATAGGCCGATAACGGATCGCAATAGCCCTGCCGCGCGGCCTGGCGCACATCGCGTTCGCGAATCGCATTGCAGTTGCAGACAATCATTGCCTGATCCGCGTAGCAAAACTGCGATTGCCTCGCAATAGCCGGCAATGGCGCGCGCCAGGCCGATGCATCGTCCGGGCGCAAAACCCGCCCGAATCCGGCGGTTTTCGGCGCACCGGCGAATCGGCGGCGTGCCCGCGTGCGGGGCCGGCGGGTCAGACGCGGGTGGCGAAGGGGGTGAAATCGGTCTCGGCGTCGAACACGTCCACGCCCTCGCGCCGCTTCAGCCAGCCGACGACGACATAGGTGACCGGGGTCAGCAGCGCTTCCCAGCCGACCTTCAGCGCCCATTGCGTCGCCAGCACCTGGATCACCAGCGCCTCGGTCCACCCCTCTGCCCCCCAGAATGCGAGCGGGTAGAAGATCAGGCTGTCCACCCCCTGTCCGGCAAAGGTCGATCCGATGGTGCGCGCCCACAAATGCCGCCCGCCGGTCCACAGCTTCATCCGCGCCATGACATAGGAGTTGACGAACTCCCCGGCCCAGAAGGCGAGCATGGAGGCAAAGACGATGCGCGGCACCTGCCCGAACACCGCTTCATAGGCGGCCTGATTGCCCCAGCCGGGCGCGGGCGGCAGCGCGACGACCACGAACGACATGAACGCCATGAACAACAGCGCGCCAAAGCCCGCCCAGATCACCCGCCGCGCCCGCGCATAGCCGTAAACCTCGGTCAGCACGTCGCCGATCACATAGGATACGGGGAAAAACAGGATGCCCGCGCCGAACGGCCATGGGCCGATGCCGGGCAGGGTGATTTCCGCCACCTTGCCCGCGCCCAGCACGTTCGACAGCAGCAGGATGGTGACGAATGCCGCCATCACCAGATCGAATGTGCGGAAATGCGCGCCCTGAAGCGCCCGCGCATCCACCGCGCGGATGCCGCTGCCCTGCCCGTGATCGCTCGTCATGACGCCCCTTTTGCCGCTCCCGCCACCGTATCGCGGTTTTCGCCCGCCGCAAACCGCGCTAAGGCGCTCGCCACGCGCCCGTAGCTCAGCTGGATAGAGCACGAGCCTTCTAAGCTTGGGGTCGCAGGTTCGAACCCTGCCGGGCGCGCCATTTTGTGGGGTGGGGGCGGGCTTGACGGCCGGTGGCTGAAGGGGTGGTGCGCGATAGGGCGGGCGTCACCGCTATCATTCAGTTGGAGATTGAGCGTCGAGTAACGACCCAGGCCCGGCCGTTCAAACTCGAATCGATTTACATCCGCTTACGCCGGAAGCGGACGGTCGAGCTGGTCGGGGGCACACCATGAGCAACGTGCCCCAACATCGGTGGTGCAGCCATCTTGGCGGCCTGACCGAAAGCAGTCATTGGTCAACCGGCCTTCAGAGGCGGGAAATGGAACACGCCCTCTATTTGATGTCGCGTCAGCTGGGATCAAAGGGGGAGGCAAGATGGATAGACATCATCGACCGGATCAGTCTTGGTCAGGCTCGTATCCCCCGCCGCTTTGATCACTCTGCTCGATCAGGCCAGCCCAAGGCCAGTGAACAGTGCAATATTTTCGGTAAGTGAGGAGCTGCTTGTCGACGACGAACACCTCGTTCTTGCCGTGATCGAACGTCAAAATCAGACCTCGCCCGTCCTCATCAACCTGAAGGCCATCGATTTTGGTAAGAATCTGCCGCAGGTTTCCTTTCTGAATTCGGGGCTCGTTCTCGTGCGCCCTTGCGAATATAACGTCGATATGCAGCCCCCGGGTCAGATCTGTTGAATCGGCTTCCATAACGACTTTGAGCATATGGGCGTAGATCCCGGTCGCATCCTTCCGGGTGCGTATGCCTTTTGCTACTCGCTGAGCAAATGTCTGATAGAGAGGGTTTAGCTGTTCCGCGTAAGTCGCAGCTGCATATTCATATTTGCTGATGTCGTTTGCAGTTTGCTTAACCCGTTGGCGCTCGAAAATTCCATGCTCATCTAACGTCTTCAATGCGATCGCCTGAAGAATTCCGACCGTGCCAAACGCATCTTCAATCATCTTCGCGCGAATAGCCGGCGAAAATTCTATGTTGAGGGCATCTGCCCCTTTTGTGAGTACTGCTTCCAAATCAGCGTCTGACCAATAAATCGAAATTTCTTCTATTCTACCGGCTAGATCGGGATTCAACCAAAGCAAGAGGTTATTTTCCGCCCAGATCCCGACGACCACGACATAGGTCTGCAGATCCCATAATGCCTTAAGGTCGAATGCAAACGCCTTGCGCTCAGCCGGCGAGAGATAATGGAAATCCTCGATGACCAGACGCCGGCCAGATGCCTTGATAATATCAGAGACGAAACGCAGGTCTTTCAAATCCCGACCCACCGGAACAGATTTCGTGCCGGACTTGTGCTCACCCTCGATCTCTTGAGCGAGCGCCAATTTCGCGAGTAACTTGACACCGATCTCTTGGTGTGCCTCCAACTTTCCTCGGAAGCCCTTTTCACCGGTCTGCTCGACAATCAGCTTGAGCCCGAGTTGGCTAAGGGCGTCTTCGTATAGATCAGTCACAGACTTGTTGAGCCGGCATTGGACGGTGATTGCGTCAGGAAAACTCTTCTGCCGCACCCAACTTTTTCCGCACTTGGATTCTCCGCGCAGAGCAATGTGCGTGCTGCGTTCAAGTAGGCGCTGAACCAGCTCGTCGATAGAGCCGCGGTTGATGTATGAATATTCGAGAATCTCAGTGGAGATCCCAAAAACCTCGTGAGACTTCCTTCCAAATCCGAACATCCACACCTCCGTACCGCCAATCGCGACTAAACGTAGCGGCATCCTCGGAAAGGTCCAGCGGGCTGGGAGGTTTGCACCTGCTTTCGGGAGAGCGTTCGGCACCACCGTTGCCGCTTGTGGACATACGCCAGCGGGCCACAACCGCTCCTGCAAATTCGCCGCTTAAAAGCGGCCCATCCGCAACCGGTCCAGCTGCGGTCGCGGTACGAGGCTGATCAAGTGCTAAATGTCGAGTATTGGCGTAGAACCTGCCGGTTAGAATGTCCCTCTGAAACGGCAGGTAAGTCCCACCTTCAGCCATTGAGTCTGTCCGCAAGCGTTGTCGCCTGTTAGGCGAGTGGCCAGGTAGTCGCAAAGGCCGGCGGGGCTGCATCCAATCCCGCGTCACGAATCTTCATCCCCGCCGTCGCCCGCTCGCGCCACCACTCCACCCCCCGTTTTGCATTCGGCGGATTGAACTCTACAAGGAGCGCGCCCTGAGGGGAGGCGCATTCCGGACGCGATATGGCGAAACAGACCAAGGCACCCACCATCAACGATGTCGCCCGACTGGCCGGGGTGTCGAAAAAGACCGTCAGCCGGGTGATCAACCGGTCCGCGCTGCTGAGCGAGGAAACGCGGGTGCGGGTGGAGACGGTGATTGCCGATCTGGGCTATGTGCCCAATCCGCAGGCGCGGGCGCTGGCGCTGCGGCGCAACTTTCTGCTCGGGCTGCTGCACGACAATCCCAATGCGCAGACGGTGCTCAACTTTCAGGAAGGCGTGCTCGACGCGATCCGCGACACCGAATTCGCGCTGGTCGTGCGCCCGGTCGACCGGCATTCGCCGACGATGATGGACGATATCCGCCGCTTTCTGGAACAGCAGCGGCTTTATGGCGTGCTGATCCTGCCGCCGATTTCGGAGAATGACGCGCTGGCCGAACTGTGCCTGGAAATGGGCTGCGGCTATGTCCGCATGGGATCGGCGATGCTTGACGATGGCGATCACATGGTCGCCTCCAACGACCGCGAGATGGTGGGGCAGGCGGTCGATCATCTGGTCGAGCTTGGCCACCGCCGGATCGCGCTGATCGAGGGGCCGATCGGCTTCCGCTCGGCGCTGGAGCGGCGCGAGGGCTTTCTGGCCGCGATGCAGGCGCACGGGCTGAGCGTGCCGCCGGACATGCACGCGCAGGGCAGCTACCGGTTCGATTCGGGCATGGCGGCGGCGGCGCAATTGCTCGATGCGGCGGAGCGGCCGACGGCGATCTTTGCCAGCAATGACGAAATGGCGGCGGGCGCATTCCATGCGGCGCGGCTGCGCGGCCTCAACGTGCCAGAGGATCTGTCGATCATCGGGTTCGACGATTCACCCATCGCCGCGCATATCTGGCCGCCAATGACCACGGTCGGCTGGCCGGTGCGCGAAATGGGGCGCGCCGCCGCGCTGAAGCTGATCGCGCCGGACGATCCCGCCGCTCAGGGCGCGCGCTTCCTCGCCCGGCTGGTCAAGCGCCAGTCGGTCGCGCCGCCGCGCGGCTGATCGGCTGCCACTTCGCGCTGCCACCGGTCAAAAGGCGGTTGAACCCCCGGGCCGAATGCGGCTAGTGAGGGGCATGACACCGGTTTCCACGAGAGGCCGCACGAGGAGGGATTCCAGCCATGAAAATCGCGCTCATCTCCGAAAACAGCCAGGCTGCCAAAAACGCCATCATCCATGATGCGCTGACCGCAGTGGCCGAGCCGCTGGGGCATCAGGTGTTCAACTATGGCATGTATTCGGCCGAAGACGCCGCCTCGCTGACCTATGTGATGAACGGGCTGCTCGCGGGCATTCTGCTCAACAGCAAGGCGGCCGATTTCGTCGTCACCGGCTGCGGCACCGGCATGGGCTCGATGCTTGCCTGCAACGCCATGCCCGGCGTGTTCTGCGGGCTGGTGATCGACCCGACCGATGCGTTTCTGTTCAGCCAGATCAACGCCGGCAACGCGATTTCCATGCCCTATGCCAAGGGCTTTGGCTGGGCGGCGGAGCTCAACCTGCAGGATTGCTACCGCAAGCTGTTCGAAAGCGAGCCGGGCCTTGGCTATCCCAAGGAACGCGCGGCGATCATGGCCAGCAATCGCGGCAAGCTCGCCGCGCTCAAGGCGGCGTCGTGCCACGACATGCTGAGCGTGCTCAAGGCCGTGGATCAGGATCTGCTGCGCGCGGCGATCGCGGGCGAACGCTTTGCCGACTATTTCTACCCCAACTGCCAGGATGACGGCATCGCCGCCTATCTGAAGGCGCTGTAAGCCTGACGGCGGGAAGGGGGGAGCATATGGCGATTTCATTCGACCTGACGGGCAGGCGCGCGCTGATCACCGGGGCCAATACCGGGATCGGGCAGGCGATTGCCGTGGCGCTGGCCGAAGCGGGCGCGGCGGTGGCGCTGGCCGGCCGCAGCCCGGCGGCGGAAACCCTCGCGCTGATCGAGGCCAAGGGCGGCACCGCGGTCGATCTGCGCGCCGATCTGTCGTCCATCGCCCCGGTCGACGCGCTGATCGCCGACACGGTGGCGGCGCTGGGCGGGCTCGACATTCTGGTCAACAATGCCGGGATCATCCGCCGCAACGATCTGGCCGTATTCACCGAGGAAGATTGGGACGCGGTGGTCGACACCAATCTGAAAACCCTGTTCTTTCTCAGCCAGGCGGCGGCGCGGGTGATGATGGCGGCCGGGCGGGGCAAGATCATCAACATCGCCTCGCTGCTCAGCTTTCAGGGCGGGATCCGGGTGCCGAGCTATGCCGCCGCCAAATCGGGCGTCGCCGGGCTGACGCGCGCGATGGCGAACGAGCTGGCGCCGGCGGGCGTGCAGGTCAATGCGATCGCGCCGGGCTATATCGCCACCAACAACACCGCCGCGCTGCAGGCCGACGAGACGCGCAACCGCCAGATCCTCGAACGCATCCCCGCCGGGCGCTGGGGCCGGCCCGAAGACATTGCCGGGGCGGCGGTGTTCCTCGCCTCGGGCGCGTCGGATTATGTCACCGGGCATATCCTTGCGGTCGATGGCGGCTGGCTGGCGCGATAGGCGGGCGGGATGACGATCACCTGTTTCGGCGAGCTGCTGCTGCGCCTGTCGCCGCCCGACCGGCATCTGCTGGTGCAGGCAACATGCCTTGATCTGGTGGTCGGCGGTGCGGAGGCCAATGTCGCCTCGGCGCTGGCGGCGCTCGGCCATGATGTGCGCTTTGCCGGGGTGGTGAGCGCCAATCCGCTGGGGGACCGCGCGCTGGCGGCGCTCGGCGCGGCCGGGATCGACACACGCCATCTCGTCCGCGCCGCCGGGCGCATGGGGCTGTATTTCCTCGAGGCCGGGTCCGGCCCGCGCCCCGCCGCGATCACCTATGACCGCGCGGGCAGCGCCTTTGCGCTGGCGCAGCCGGAGATGATCGATTTTGCCGGTGCGCTGGCGGGGGCGCGGCTGCTGCATTGCGGCGGGATCACCCCGGCGCTCGGCCCCGGCGGGGTTGCGCTGGCACGCGCCGCGCAGGCGGCGGCGCGCGCGACCGGGGTGCCGATCTGCTTTGACGGCAATTACCGCGCCCAGCTCTGGGCGGCGTGGGACAGCGATCCGGCGGCGATCCTGCGCGAGCTGGTTGCCGATGCGACCATCCTGATCGGCAATCACCGCGACATTTCGCTGCTGCTCGGCAAAAGCTTTTCCGGCGAGGGCGAAGGGCGGCGGCGCGAAGCCGCCGAGGCCGCCTTTGCCGCATTCCCCCGGCTGCAACTGATCGCGTCGACCGCGCGGCATCTGGTGACGAGCGATCATCACCGCATCTCGGCCCGCGTCGATGCCCGCACCGGCAGCCACCAGACCGACGAGATCGACGTCACCGGCATTATCGATCGGATCGGCACCGGCGATGCCTTTGCCGCCGGGGTGCTCGATGGCTGGCTGACGGGCGGCGATCTGGCGGTGATGGCCGCGCGCGGGCTGGCGCTCGCCGCGCTCAAGCACAGCATTGCGGGCGATATGTGCCCGGTCAGCCGGGCGATGCTGGATGATTTCAGCGCCCGTGCGGGCGATGTCCGCCGCTGATCGCTGGACCCGCCGCGCCGTGCTGGCGGGCGGGGCGACAGGGGCGGCGCTGGCCATCACCGGCGCGCGCGCGGCCCCGCCGGCGGCCCCGCCGACACCTTCGCCGGCTCTGGTCGGGGTGCGGGGGCCGTCGGGCCATTATCTGGGCAGCTTGGTCGATGGTCCGGGCGCTCCGGCGCGCCCGCGGGTCCGGCGGTTCACCGGGATCCGCTATGCCCGTGCCGAACGGTTCGCGGCCCCGGTGGCGGCCGTTTCGCACACGCCGATGGCCGAACAGGTCGCGGGCTTCGGCCCGTCCTGCCCGCAGCCGGGGGCGGGCCATCACCCCCAGTCGGAAGACTGTCTGTTCCTGAACGTCTGGACCCCGGCGGATCTGGGGCAGGGCCTGCCGGTGATGGTCTATCTGCATGGCGGGGCCTATGCCACCGGTAGCGTTGCCGATCCGCTCAATGACGGCGCGGCGCTCGCCGCGCAGGGCGTGGTGGTGGTGACGGTCAACCACCGGCTCAATGCCTTCGGCTATCTCTATCTGCCCGACCGCGCGCCCGACAGCGGCAATGCCGGCCAGCTCGATCTGATCGCGGCGCTCGAATGGGTGCAGCGCAACATCTTCGTGTTCGGGGGCGATCCGGGCAATGTCACGCTGTTCGGCCAGTCGGGCGGCGGCGCGAAGATCGCTACGCTGATGGCGATGCCCGCCGCGCGCGGCCTGTTCCACAAGGTAATCACGATGAGCGGGCAGCAGGTGACGGCATCCGGCCCGGGCAACGCCGCCCGCCGCGCCCGCGCCTATCTGGCCGCGCTCGGCAACGGGGTCGATCCGCTGACCGCCCCGGCCTGGCAGCTGCGGGCGGCGCTTGGCGCGGCCGATCCGGTGCTGGGCGGGCGCGTCTATTTCGGGCCGGTCGTCGACATGCGGCATCTGGACCGCCACCCCTTCTGGCCCGATGCGCCCGCGCAATCGGCGGACATCCCGATGCTGCTGGGCAATTGCATCGCCGAAAGCCGCGCTTTCTATCCGCCCGACGGGCCGGTGCTGCGCGGGCTGAGCTGGGACAATCTGGCCGATCGGATCGCGCCCGAATTGCGCGTCGATATCGCCCCCGGCTGGGTCGTCGAGCGGTTCCGCGCCCGGTATCCGGCGGCATCGCCGGTCGAGCTGTTCCACCGCATCATCACCCCGGCGCGCAGCTGGCGCGGGCAGGTGGAGGAGGCCGAGGCGCGGGCGCGCGGCGGCCGGGGCAACAGCTTTGTCTACCAGCTGGATTTCGACAATGCCGCGCACACCGACGATATCGGGCTGGCGTTCGGCACCTCGGCGCATCGCTCCCCGGCCCATGCGGCGATGAGCCGGGTGATGATGACCGCCTTTGTCCGCTTCGCCCGCACCGGCTCGCCCGGCTGGCCGGCCTATGACCTTCCGTCGCGGCTGACGATGATCTTCGACCGTGACAGCCGCGTCGTCAGCGATCCGCGCCGGTGGGAGCGGGAGCTGTTCGGCCGCTTTCCCTATGTGCAGCCGGGGACGTAAGGGGCGGGGCCGTTACGGCCTGCCGCCGCGCATCGCCCGGTCGCGCGCCGACAGCCCTTCCTGCGTGCCCGGCTTCTGGCCCGGATAAAGGCCAGATTTGGGCGTCATCGTCTCCAGATCCCAAGCCGCCTCGACAAAGGGGGCCGTGGTCGGCGCGATCACCGGATAGCCGCCGACCTCGCGCTCATCGTCGATCACCTCGCCGCGCCCTTCGGCGATGAAGAACAGCACGCGCAGCTCCTCGCTGCCCCGGTCCCAGGGCCGCGCCCCGGCGGTGGCGATCAGCACCGTCTCGACCTGTTCGGCCGGCAGGATGCGATAGCCCTCAAGGCTGGCGAGCGGTGCCGGCGCCTCGATCAGCTTCGCCGCGGTCGTGCCATAGCGCCCGAACATCGGCAGCGGATTGCCCAGCCGGTCGACGGCCAGATTGTCGCGCCCGAAAAAGGCAAGATCGCCAACCCCGCCCAGCATCAGGAACGGCAGCCCGGCATCGGTGTCGTTGCCGCCGCGCATCACATTGCCGATGGCGGTGATTTCGCCCGTCACATGCGGCTGGCCGGTCCATTCAAGGTCCATCAGATTGTAATGCACGGCGCGTTTCTGCGGGTTGTAGATCAGGTTGTTGACCATCAGCACCTGCGCGCCGCCCTTGACCAGCGGGCTGCGCTCGACATTGTGCGCCCAGATATTGCGGTCGAACACGATGCCGGTGGCATTGTCATGGACCAGCGAGCCCTTGGAATGCTCGCCCTTGGGATGGCTGGCATTGGCGAGCCCCTCGGCGGCCAGATTCAGCCGGAACACAATGTCATGGCTGGTGCCCGCGCGCCACTGCGCAACCGTCGTGCCGGTGAAACGGGGGCCGGAGGCGGACATGTTTTCATCCACGCCCCACATGAAGGTGCAGTTTTCAACCACCACCCGCGCCGCGCGGACGGTGGACAGCGCATCGGCCTCCCACCCGCTGCGTTTGGGCTGGCCGTCGGCCCCGGTCAGCACGCGGATATGCGCCAGCTTCACATCATGCGTCTTGATGTCGATGCCGCCCTTGATGATCGTGATGCCGGGCGCGGGCGCGGTCTGCCCGGCGATGGTGACGAACGGGTTGTTGATGTCGATGCCCGAACGTTCAAGGTCGATCACCCCGCCGACCTCGAACACGATGATGCGCGGCCCCTTGGCGCGAATGGCGGCGCGCAGGCTGCCCGGCCCGTCCTTGGCAAGCGTGGTGACCCGGATGATGCGGCCGCCAGCGCCCCCCTGTGTCGGATCTTTCGGATGGGCATGGGCCGGCTGCACCGCCGCCGCCGCGGCGAGCGAAAACGTCGCAAGAACAGTGAGAAACCCACGCATTTCCGTCACTCTCCCCAAGGTTTTCCGGGTTGCTTGACAGAATCCGAAGCCCATGGCAATCAATAATGACACCGGTTTCCAAAGGCCGGGACAAGTAAAAGCCGGGCACTGGATGCACCGGCGATCAGGATGAGGGGTGCTGGCGGGAAAGGCCGCGCATGGCGCGTTTCCCGATGACAGCAGAGTCATGCCGGCGCGCAGCGCGATGCTGTGCCCCGGGACGGGGGGAAAGCAATGCGTGCAAACCGCAAGATCAATTCGCTCGTAAGGTTCGGTCTCGTCGCGACGTCTGTGCTGACGACATCTGCATTGGTCGCCCCGGCGATCGCCGTCGCCCAGACTGCGCCAGCGGCCGATCCGATGCAGGAACAGGTCGGTCCCGGCAAGGATGTCGTTCCCGCCAGTGACATCATCGTCACCGGCTTTCGTGCGTCGCTGAACTCGGCACTGCGCGCCAAGCGCGAGGATCTGGGCATTGTCGATGTCATCAATGCCCAGGACATCGGCAAATTTCCCGACACCAACCTGGCCGAGGCGTTGCAGCGCGTTCCCGGGGTTGTGATCGACCGCGATGCCGGCGAGGGGCGTTCGATCACCGTGCGCGGGCTGGGGGCCGATTTCACCCGTGTCCGCATCAATGGCATCGAAGCGCTTGCCACCACCGGCGGCACCGACAGTTCGGGCGGGTCCAACCGCAGCCGCGGCTTCGATTTCAACGTCTTTGCCGCCGAGCTGTTCAACAGCATCACCGTCCGCAAAAGTTCATCGGCCGATATCGATGAGGGGTCGCTGGGCGCTACGGTTGATCTGCGTGCAGCGCGGCCGTTCGATTTCAAGGGGTTGACGATCACCGGTTCGGTGCGCGGGCGTTACAACGACCTGAACCGGAAGGTCGATCCGCGCGCGGCGTTCCTGATTTCCGACACCTTTGGCGACGGCATGTTCGGGGCGCTGCTGTCGATCGCCTATTCAAAGCGCCGGCTGAACGAAGAAGGCTTCAGCACCGTGCGCTGGGACAATGGCCCGTCGTCGCAGGGCTTTTGCGCGCCGGTCGGCCTGACTTCGCAAGGAACCAACGCGACTCAGGCCACGTGCGGCCCGGCGGCGCAGGGCGTGGCGCGCCTGCCAAACACGCCGGCCAATGTCGCGGCGTTCAACGCGGCGCGCGCCGGCACCAATTTCCACCCGCGCCTGCCGCGCTATGGCCGGCTGGTGCATGATCAGGACCGGGTCGGGATCACCGGCTCGCTGCAATTCCAGCCGTCTGACAGCACGCTGATTTCGGCCGATTTCATGTTTTCGAACCTGTCGGCGACGCGCGAGGAGATTTTTCTTCAGGCGATCTCGTTCAGCCGCAATGCTGCCGCCGGGGGCAAGCCGCAAACGAGCGTGATCGAAAGCCAGTATGATGCCAATGGTGCGCTGCTGTTCGGGCGTTACAATGGCGTCGATATCCGGTCGGAATCGCGCTTCGACGATCTTTCGACCCGGTTTTTCCAGCCGACGATCACGATCGAGCAGAAGGTCGGCGACCGGATCGACCTCAACCTGCGCGTGGGGCGCGCGGATTCCAAGTTCCGCAATCCGATCCAGACCACGATCACCATGGATGCGCCCAACGTCAACAACTACAGCATTGATTTCCGGCAAAATGATCGCTTGCCGCAGATTGGCTATCCATTTGATCCGAACGATCCCAATGGGCCGCTCCAGTTTCTTGGCATTCCGCGCGTCGCCAGCGGCACGCAGCCGAACAGCATTGCCAACACCACGGCAAGCGAGATCCGCATCCGCCCGCAAGGGGCCACCAATCGCAATGATGTGCTGCATTTCGACGCCAAATGGCGGGCGATCCCCGACCGGCTGTCGCTGATCGTCGGCGGCGATCTGCGGCGTTATGAGTTTGACACGTTCGAGTTTCGCCGGGTCAACACCAATGACACGTTTTTCCAGCCGCCTGCCGCGGCGGCAGGCGGGCTGACCACCCGGATCACGGGCTTTGGCCGCAACATGGACATTCCCGCCGGCACGCCGACCAGCTGGATCATCCCCAATCTGCCCAGGGTGGCGAGCGCGCTCGATATCTATTGCAACTGCCTGCAAAGCGGCCCTGTCGGCGGGCCGGGCGATTTCACGCTCGGCTCGATCACCGTCGGGCCGGCGCGCGGCAACAACCGCCGGATCGAGGAAAACAACCGCGCGGTGTTCGCCATGGCCGAATTCCGCGTCGATCTGTTCGGCCTTGATCTGCGCGGCAATGCGGGGCTGCGCTATGTCGAAACCCGCACCAGCGCGACCGGGTTTCTGGCCACGGGCGGCGGCACCCCGGTCACGGTCGACAATCGCTATGACGACTGGCTGCCGTCGTTCAACCTGTCCGCCAATGTGACGCGCGATCTGGTCGTGCGCGTGGCGGCCGCCAAGGTGATGGCGCGTCCGCAGCTTGGCGCGCTCAATCCGGGGGGCGCGATCAACACCACCGGCAATCTGTCCGCCAATATCGGCAACCCGTTGCTTGCGCCGTTCCGGGCCAATACGCTGGATGCCAGCATCGAATGGTATCGCCCGAACGGGGCCTTTATCGGGGTCGGCCTGTTCTACAAGGATATCTCCACCTATGTGCAGAATCTGCGCCAGGTGGTCGAGTTCAGGCAGACGGGGCTGCCGCTGTCGCTGCTGCCGCCGCAGTTCGATGGCACTGAAGAGTTTGAGGTCACGACCTTCGTCAACACGCCCGGCGGCAGCCTGAGGGGGATTGAGGTCAATGTGCAGCAGCCGTTCGACTTCCTTCCCGGCTTCCTGAAATACACCGGGTTCACGGGCAACTTCACGCTGGTCGAATCCAAGATCGACTATGTCACGTCGCCCACCGACCTCAATCCGATCCGCGACGATCTGATCAACCTGTCGCCGCGATCCTGGAACGCCACGCTTTATTATGAAGACAAGCAGTTCAGCGCGCGCGTGTCGGGGGCCTATCGCTCGCGTTTCCTGACCCGCGTGCCGGGGCAGAACAACAATGACGTGGAAGGCCGCAACAGCACCCTCAACGTCGACGCGCAGATCAGCTACCGGATCAACGACCGGTTCGAACTGACGCTGGAAGGGGTCAATCTGACCGATCAGTTCATCGATCAGTTCATCAGCAACCAGCGCAACAGCGTGGTGGTGTTCAACCATACCGGGCGCGAAATCCTGTTCGGCGGCCGGTTCCGGTTCTGATCCGCAGGCGATGCGGGCGCTGAGATGATCGACCGGCGGACAGCTCTGGCCGCGCTCGGGCTGGGGGCGGCGGGGCCGGGGCTTGCCGGGCCGGGTCTGGACGGGCCGGGGCTAACCGGGCCGGGGCAGGCCGTCGCCGCCCGGGACGGCGCGGGGCAAAGCGAGGCCGCCGCCTGGATCCCGCTCTGGCCGGGGGCGGCGCCCGGTCCGCCCGCGACGCTTCCCGACGAACGGCTGGTCGAACGGTCGGCTGATCCGGCCATGCCCGACCGGATCCTGCAGGCGGTCGCCCGGCCGCGGCTGGCGGTGTTCGCGCCGGCCCGGCCCGGGGGTGCCGCCGTGCTGATCGCGCCGGGCGGCGGCTATCGTCATGTCGTGATCGACAAGGAAGGGTTTGAAATGGCGCGCTGGCTTGCCGCGCGTGGGGCTACGGTCTTTGTACTCTTCTATCGCCTGCCGCATCAGGGCTGGGCGGCGGGGGCGGATGTGGCGCTGGCCGATGCACAGCGGGCGCTGCGCCTGATCCGGCACGGCCATGCGGCCTGGGGCGTCGATCCGGCGCGGATCAGCGTGATGGGCTTTTCCGCTGGCGGCCATGTCGCGGCCTCGCTCGCCACGCGCTTTGCCGCGCCGGTTTATCGCGCGGTCGATGCGGCCGACGCCGTTTCTGCCCGGCCCGACGGGGCGGCGCTGATCTATCCGGTGATTTCGATGCGGGCCGATCTTGCCCATCCCGGCTCGCGCGACCGGCTGCTGGGCGGGCCGGCACCCGATGCCGCGCGCGTGGCGGCCCAGTCGGCGGACCGGAACGTCCCGGCCGATGCGCCGCCCTGCTTCCTGCTCCATGCCGAGGATGATGACAGTGTGCCGGTGGGCAACACGCTGGCGATGCGCGCGGCGCTGAGGGCACGGGGGATTGCGGTCGACACCCATGTCTATGCCGAGGGCGGGCACGGCTTTGGTATCAGCCGCGCAGCCGGCAAGCCGGTGGCCGGCTGGCCAGAGACCTGGCGGGCCTGGGCCATGGCCAGGGGGCTGGCATGAAGGCCGCACGGCGCGAGCTGCTGGCCGGGCTGGGCGCGCTCGCCACCCCGGCCTGGGCGGTGCCGATGCCCGGCCCGCGGCCAGCGTCGCCGGCACCGATCATCCGCCCGCGTGGCTTTGACAATCAGCGTGTCGCTGATCTGGGCGATGGCCGCTTTCTCAATCCCGTCCTGTCCGGCGACCGGCCCGACCCGGCGATCCTCAAGGACGGGGCCGATTATTACCTGACCTTTTCGACCTTTGACGCCTATCCGGGGCTCACCATCTGGCATTCGCGCGATCTGGTGAACTGGCGGCCGCTGCAACCGGCCCTGACCCGCAATCTCGGCGCGGTCTGGGCCCCCAGCCTGCACCGGCATCGCGGCCGCTATCTGCTGTATGTGCCGGTCAAGGCCCGGCCCGCCAACGAGATTTACGTGATCTGGGCGGATCATATCGAAGGGCCGTGGAGCGATCCCGTCCCGCTTGGCCTGCCCGATCATATCGATCCCTGCTTTGCCGAGGCCGAAGATGGCAGCTGCTGGCTGTTCCTGTCAGGCGGGGACCGGGTGCGGCTGTCGGACGACGGCCGGTCGCGCGCCGGCCCGGTCGAACATGTCTATGATCCCTGGCGCTATCCCGCCGACTGGGTGGTCGAAAGCTTTTCGCCAGAAGGTCCCAAAATCCACCGCATCGGCCGCTGGTTCTACATGCTGACCGCGGTCGGCGGCACCGCCGGGCCGCCGACCGGGCATATGGTGATCGCGGCGCGCGCGCGGTCGCTGCACGGCCCCTGGGAACATCATCCCGGCAATCCGCTGGTCCGCACCGCCAGCCGCGACGAGGCCTGGTGGTCACGCGGCCATGCCTCGCTGGTCGAAGGCCCCGATGGCGGCTGGTGGGCGCTCTATCACGGCTACGAAAACGGCTATTGGACGCTTGGCCGGCAATGCCTGCTCGATCCGGTCACCTTCACCGGCGATGGCTGGTTCCACATGACGGGCGGCGATCTGTCGCGGCCGATCCGCAAGCCGGCGGGCGGCAGCGCGGTGCCCCATGGCATGGCGCTCAGCGACGATTTCAGCGGCCCGCTGGCGCTGGGCAGCAAATGGGCGTTCTTCCGGCCCGATGCCGATGAAGCGGCGCGCATCCGCGTGGCGGACCGCACGCTCCATCTGGCCGGCAAGGGCGATGCGCCCGCTTCTGGCTCGCCGCTGCTGCTGACGGCGGGCGACCATGGCTATACCCTTGAATGCGATATCGAAGTGGCACCGGGCGGGCGCGCCGGACTGGTGCTGTTTTATGATCAGGCGCTGTATTGCGGCCTTGGCTTCGATGCGCGGCGCTTCGTCACACATCAATATGGGATGGAACGCGGCCGCCCGGCCAATCCGCATGGCAGCCGGATGCGGATCAGGCTCACCAACCGCGCCCATATCGTCACTTTCGACACCAGCGGCGATGGCGGGCACAGCTGGCAGCGCTTCGATCGCGGCATGGAGGTATCGGGCTATCACCACAATGTCCGGGGCGGCTTTCTGATGCTGCGCCCCGGCCTGTATGCGGCGGGCGAGGGCAGCGCCCGCTTCCGCGATCTTCGGTTCACCGCGCTGGCGGATTGACGCGGTTTCAGGCCGGGCGCGGCACCGGCTCAGGCCGCATAGCGCCCGTCCTGCAGCCGCCGGGCCATGCCGATCCCGGCGAGCGCGTCCAGCACCGGGCGGACGGTGGCGGCGCGTTTGCCGCTGAACGCGCGGGCGACGTCCTGCGGCGCAAGCGGGGCGGCGGCGGCGGCGAGGATCGCCTGCACGGCGCTGACCTGTTCGGGCAGCGAGCCCGGCCAGGGGATGACATTGTCGGGCCGCGCGGCGGCGGTTTCGCCGAGGTCGAGCGTCTGGGTGACGGGGGCCTTATAGTCGGGCGCCTGATATTCGGGGCGCAGCCAGCGGATCAGGCCGCGGGCTTCCTCGGCCGCGCGCTCCTTGTTGAGGGCGACGAGGCGGGTGAGGATGTCCTCGTCGGACAGGTCGGCGGGCCAGCCATAGGCCTGCGCGACCAGCGCATCGATGGCGTCATGGTGCTGGCGGATCAGGGTGACGAGTCCGCGATCATGCAGGTCGCGCTCGGCATCGGTCAGCGCGCGGCCCTCCCGCAGGGCTTCGAGCACATTGTAGAGCTTGGTAAGGGTCAGGTCCGCATGGCGTTCGAGCACCTGCTTGCGCAGCGCATCCAGCGCCTCGGCCTCGGCCCGGATCTTGTCCTTGAGCGGTTCGGGGACGTCGGCGGGGAATGGGAATTTCCCAAAGCAGTCCGAGTGGTTGTAATTTGAGTCGTTCCCCATTCCGAGCCAGCCACCCGTTCGGATCGCCCAAGAGACGTGAATGCCACTCATCAGAACGCCAAGAGCAAACGCATCGCTGAGCGCTATGCCAATGATCTTGTTATCAAGGACGGTGTCCGCTGGTACAAAGGAGAAGATCCTATGTTTGGCGGTTCGGCAGGTTGCGATTGCTCGCGGAAGCCCGTCCAAGGCTCGCCTAAGGGTCGGAGCATTTTCTCCGAATAGCCACCAATTATCGCGCCGCGTGGCGCGTCGATTTTGATCACGCTCCGGCTTTACCGAATTGAGAATGTGCTGATAAAGCGTTGGCGAGGCGGTCGCCGCAGCACTTTCGGACAGACCAAAAAAGTCGACCACCCATTTCGGTTCATGCCGTTGCACTAGGTCACGCCCGATTAGGTAAGGTCTCAAGTTTGGCGGAAAGGCCATATGATCGAACCCGTACCGTCGAAGGTCATCGGCATCTAACCTGAACCCCAGACCTAGCGGGTTCATGCCCTGCACAGCCAACCCCTGGTTTGCACGCAGATCGACAGCGTCGTCCACATTTGCGCCAACGTTCAATGCACTGTTGATCGCTCCTCGGGTGAATTGCAGTTGCACAGACACCTCGCCAAAGGCTTCGGGCAAAGACTGCTCATCCAGTACCTCTGCAAGAACGCCAATTTGGTCAGATGCTGATCCAACTGTCATGGCGATCCTAACCGCAGCCCCGTCTTTTTCGTCGACCCATGGGTGATCCGGGATTGCAAACACGAGCGCGCAATCGCCTTGATCAATGACGGATCGATTGAACGGCTGTGTGATGGAATTCGTCGTGATGAACCCGAAACGCTTGGTTCTCCTAGCTGCACTTGCTCGGGCGGCGATGTCCCACCAATACATCACGAAGTCGACCGATGCGCTAACCTTCGGATAAACCTTGCGAACAGCCTCGGCATAGCCATCACCAAGCCGCTCTCGCATCCGCTTGTTTCCAATGAACGGCGGGTTCCCGACAATGAAATCCGCCTTGGGCCACTTCGCCGCGCGCGGCTTCACGTAACGGAACACCTCCACCCGCGCCGTCTCGTCGGGCACCTTCTTGCCGGTGACGGGGTGCTCTTTCATCGTCTCGCCGTCCCAGCGGGTGACGGGATTGCCAGCCTCGTCCAGCTCTGCAACCTTCTCGTCCCACGCGATCAGGGCGTCGCGGTTCTCGATCGTCCTGACGTCGCGCAGGATCGGCTCGGGCGGCGTCCGATCCGCGCCGTTCACCCGGAAATGCCATTGCAGATAGCCGATCCACAGCACCAGCTGCGCAATGGCGGCGGCGCGCGGGTTGATTTCGATGCCGAGGAAATTCTCAGGCGTGATGGTGTGGCCGGTCAGCTCGGCGACATACTGGTCGTCACCCAGCTCGACCAGATAATCGATCACCTCGCCCTCAAGCTCCTTCATCCGCGCCATCGCGACATAAAGGAAGTTGCCGGTGCCGCAGGCGGGATCGAGCACCCGTGTCCGGGCAAGCCGGGCATGAAACGCCTCGACATGGCTTTTCGCCTCGTCCGCCTTGCCCTCGTCGATCAGCTGGCCGGCGGCCGCGCGCACCGCGTTCCAGTCGGCGCGCAGCGGCTCCATGATGGTGGGGCCGATCAGCCGCTCGACATAGGCGCGCGGGGTGTAATGCGCGCCCAGCTTGGCCCGCTCCTTCGGGTTGAGCGCGCGTTCGAGCAGGGTGCCGAAAATCGCGGGTTCGACCTCGGTCCAGGAATGTTCGGCGGCCTGAATCAGCGCCTCCAGCTCCTCGGTGTCGAGGGGCAGGGCGGTGCGGTCCTTGAACAGATAGCCGTTGAACCTGCGCAGCGGGACGCCGAGCGCGGGGGAGAATTCGCCCTTGTCCATCGCCGCCCATAGCGCGGAAAGCTGGTGTTCGAGATGCTCCGGGTGGGCGCGCTGGTTCTTGAGCAGCTGGGTGAAGCTGCCTTCGGGGATCAGCTTGCTGTCCTCGGCGAACATCGTGAACAGCACGCGCATCAGGAAGCCGCTGGTCGTCTCTGCATCATAGCCGCGCTTTTCGAGGCGGCGGGCGACGGTGGCCAGCAGATCGGCAATGTCGCGGGTGACACGGGCGGCGCGGGCGGCGGGATCGAGGCTTTTGGGATCGGTCCAGATGGCGCGCAGGCGATCGCGCACTTTGTCGTCGCGCAGATCCTCCAGCATGATCCGGTAGCGCGCCCGGTCAGGGAACTGGGCATAGGCTTTGCCGGTGCCGGAAAAGTCGGCATAGACTTCGATGCAATAGCCGATATCGGCGACGAGCAGGAATGGCGGCCAGCCATGATCGATGGGCAGCGCCTTGGCATAGCGTTCGGCCTGCCCCTTGGCCTGCACCATCGCCTTGGCCCATCCGGGCGTGCCGCGCCGGGCGGTGCCGCGGGCGACACGGGCGCTGGCGGTCTGCCCGAAAATGTCGAGATCGTCCTCACCCTTGTCGGCAGCGGCCCGGTCAGCCGCGCTGCCCTGCTTGGCTTCAAGGATGAAACAGCCGCGCTTGTAGCAATCGATCCGGCCGAAGCTGGTGGTGCCGTCGCCATTGTCCTGAAACACGCGGCGTTCAAAGACATAATCGTTCGCGGCATCATCGGCCTTGGCACCGCGTGGGGGATCGACGCCCAGAAGCCGGGCAAGGCCATTGATGAAGGACTGGGTGTTGGCCAGCTCGCTCCCGCCGGTCCCCCGCCATTCATCTATAAAATGTTCGATTTGACCCGCTTCCAGCATTGGCATGAGCATAAAGCACAGCCACTAATGGCCGGCAACGACTGCCGGGCGGGGGCGGCTGATCCGATGCAACCGGATCGGCCGCTTTGGGCTATTGATTCACCGCATTTTCCGGGTCGCCGGGTGAAGTCACCCGGCTTGAAAATGCTTTAGTCGATGCGGATGCCCAGCCGCAGCGTGCGCCCGGCCAGCGGCAGGCCGGTCTGCGGCAGGATCAGTGCGTCGGTCAGATTGTCGGCGGCGAGCGTCAGCGACAGGCGCGCCGCGCCCAGCCGGACAAGCGGGACCGCCGCCTGCATGTTGAGCTCGGTCGCCGCCGGCAGCGCGATCCGTGCGCCCGCTGCATCCAGATCGACCGCGCCACCGATATGGCGCAGCTCGGCGCGCAGATCGGCGTCGCCGGGGAACAGATAGTCGAGCGCCAGCGCGATTTCGGTGCCCGGCCGCTGGACGAGGCGGCGGAAGGGCAGCGCGTCTTCGGCGTCCGCGCGCGCGCGCAGCAGGCTGGCGGCCAGCTGCACGCTCAGCCTTTTGGCCGGGCGCGCGGTGAGCGTCGCGTCCATCCCGGTGCTGAGCGTGCCCGACAGGTTGAACCGCTGGCGCAGCGCGGTGCCGTTCACCGTCACCACCCGCTGCGACAACGTGTCGGTGCCGCGGATGATGAACGGGTTCAGGGTCAGCGACACGCCGTCGCCCTGCCAGTTCAGCTCCAGATCGCCCAGCCAGGCGCGTTCGGGGCGCAGATCGGGGTTGATCAGGAACCGGCCCAGCGCCTCGCCGAACAATTCGCGCGGCGAGGCAAAGCGCGTGCGCCGCCCGCCCGACACGGTGACCGACCAGCCCGGACCCGGCGTCCAGGCCAGGGCCGCCGAAAAGGCCGGGGCATCGGCCACCGGCTGGCGCGGCTTGTCGCCGGTCAGCGGCGTTGTCGCCCGGTCATAGGCAAGGCCGAAGGTCGCGCGCAGCGCGTCCGCCAGCGGGGCATCGGCCTCCACGCCCAGGCTCAGCAGCCGCTGCGCATAGGCAAGGCGCGGTCCCGGCACGGCGGCGGGGAAGGGAGTGTCGACCTGTTCATGGCGGCTGTGCTGGACCTGCCCGCTCCAGCGCAGGGCGAGCGGCCCGGCGTCATGCGCCAGCGTCGCGCGCACGCCGCTGGTCACATCCTCGTCGCGCTGGCGGCTGCGCAGCGCGGTGTAGCTGACATTGCGGAACGCATCGATCCGCTGGTCGAACCATTGCCGCCATGCCGTCATCCGCAGCTCCGCCCCGTCGGCGGGGGCGAACTGCCCGCTCAGCGTCGCCTGCGTCATGCGGAACAGCGGATAGCGCCAGTAGCGTGGGGCGGCGCGCGCCGGATCGCGGTCCGATTCCGGGGCGATGCCGCGTTCGGCATCGATGTGCAGCACCGATGCGCGCAGCCTGGTGCTGCCCCGGTCATGGCCGATCGCCGCGAACAGGCTCTGGCCGTCGAAATCACTGTTGGTGCGGCGGCGCGACGCCGCCTGGCTGAACGGCACCGCCGCCGGGTCGGCCACGCGCTCGGCATCGCGCGACATCAGGCTGGCGGCGGCGATCACCTCCAGCCCGTCCCGCTCGAGCCCGGTGACGATGGCCGCCTGTCTGAACCCCATCGTGCCCGCCTGGGCGATGCCGGTGATCCCCGCGTCGCCCGGCCCGCGCGTGCGCAGATCGACGACGCCCGACACTGCATTGGCACCATATTCGATCGGCACCGCGCCCTTGGTGATCGCGATCCCGCCGATCAGCCCGGCGGGAATGAGGCCGAGATCGACGCGCCCGTCCCACGGCACCGCCAGCGGCGCGCCATCCAGAAACACCTGCGACTGGCGTTCCTCCGCGCCGCGCACGCGGATCGTGGTTTCCCCGCGCGAGTTCGGCCGGGTCGACACCCCCGCCACGCCGCGCAGCGCATCGGCAAGCGTGCGCGGCTGCAGGTCGAGCAGCAGGTCCGCACCCAGCCGGATCTGCGGCGGCTTCACGCGGCGCGGTTCATCTGCGGCGGTAATGACGATCGGCGGCCACAGGCCGTCCGCATCGCGTTCGGCCTGCGCCCCCGGCTCCGCCCATTCGGCGGTATCGCTTGGGGCAGAAGCGGGCGGGGCGGGCGACGCCAGCGCCGGCGCGCCGAATGCGCCGGCGACAAGGGCGGCATATGCGGCCGCCCACAGGGGCGGCCGCATCGGTCCGATCGTCATTTTCACCTGTCCGCTCAGTCCTTTTCGGCCCGCGCGACCAGCGTGTCGAACGCGCCGAAGAAGCGGGTGCCGATCAGGCCGGCGGCCAGCGCATCGGCACGGCCGCCACCGCTCTGCTGCTCCTCGACGCGGATCGCCGCCAGATCGACCACCGGCTCCCCGGCCGCGCGCGCCGCGGCCATCAGCCGCGACACATCGCCGGTCTTGAGCGCGGCAAAGCCGTCCTCGACCTCTTTCAGCTCACGCTCCAGCGCATCGACGCGCGCGATCTGATAGGCGGTCGGCCGGCCCTCGGTCGACATGATCGCGCCATAGACGATGTCCAGCTGCTCGCGCAGCCGTTCCTCGCCGGTGATCGCGCCGCCTTCCTTGGTCGCCACCACCTGCGTCTTGAGCGCCGAGGCGCGGTCGAGTACCGACTTGGCAAGCGCCTGGTTCGGCCCGGCCGCCGCCGCGCCGCGCCCGGCCTGACCGATCACCGCATTGAGCTGCGCGACCAGCACCGACATGCGCCCGAACAGCGTGCTGACCCGTTGCGCGGCATCGAACTGCATCTTGCGGTCGTCGACCGTGTAGCCGGCCCGCCGGTCCAGTCCGATGTCGAGCGGCATCGTCACCACCTGATCCGCCTTGGTCAGCCGGACCGTGTAGCGGCCGGGGACCACGCGCGCGCCCTGCGTCGCCGAGAAGGCGAGCTGGGCGGCCGGCGGCACCACCGGCGGCTTGACCCGCATCGACCATTCGATGCGGTTGAGCCCGCGCCGCTTGGACACCGGCAGCGTGTCGACCACCTTGCCTTCGGCATCGAGCACCTCGAGCTTCATCCGCCCGATCACATGCCGATCCTTCTGGTAGAAGCTGATCACCGCGCCCGACGGCGGATTGGCCCCGGCGAACACGGCATCGCCGCTCGCCCAGCCGCCATTGCCGCTGATGCGCTGCTGCACCGGCCGGCCGGGAAGCAGCGTCACCGTCGCCGCCCGCGTCGAGGCGTTGAGCGCGCGCCACGGGGTGATGTCGTCGATCACCCAGATGCCGCGGCCATGGGTGGCCAGCACCAGATCATTGTCGCGGGTCTGGAGCGCGATGTCGCGCACCGCGACCGAGGGGAAGTCCTTGCCCTTGAACTCCGCCCAGCTCGCGCCGCCGTCCAGCGACACGAACAGCCCATATTCGGTGCCGAGGAACAGCAGGTCGGGATTGACGCTGTCTTCCTTGATGACATGGGCATAGCCGCGCACCCCCGCCGTCCTGGGCGTGACCAGCGGCTGCCAGCTGCGTCCGCCGTCGCGCGTGCGATAGAGATAGGCCCCCATATCGCCATAGGTGTGGCGGTCGACCGTCACATAAGCGGTCGCCGCGTCATGGCGGCTCGCCTCCACCCAGCTGATCCAGTTGCCGGCATTGGGCAGCTTGAGGTTGCGGGTAACGTCGGTCCACGCCTCGCCGTCATTGGTCGTCAGCTGCACCCGGCCGTCATCGGTGCCGACCCAGATCATCCCCTTGGCCTTGGGGCTTTCGGAGATCGAATAGATGGTCGTGTGCATTTCAGCCGCCGAGTTGTCGACGGTGATGCCGCCCGACTGTTCCTGCTGCTGCCGTGCCGGATCGTTGGTGGTCAGATCGGGCGAGATGCGGTCCCAGCTCTGGCCCTGATCGCGGGTGCGGAACAGATATTGCGCGCCGATATAGAGCGTGCCCTTTTCATTGGGCGACAGATGCAGCGGCGTGTTCCAGTTGAAGCGCAGCTTTTCCTTATACCCGGCCTGGGGCTGGATGCCGCGCTGCGACAGGGTGCGGCGGTCGATCCGGGCCAGATTGCCGCCCTGATATTCGGCATAGGCAAAGTTCGGATCGGTCGGATCGGCAAACACCCAGAAGCCGTCGCCGCCATAGAGATTTTCCCAGCGGCCATTGGTGATGCCGCCCGGATAGGCGCTGTCGCCGACCCAGCTGGAGTTGTCCTGCAGCCCGCCATAGACCTGATAGGGGTCCTTGTCGTCGACGCTGACATGGTAGAACTGGCTGATCGGCAGGTTCTCGCTCTTGATCCAGCGATTGCCGCCGTCGAACGACGTCCACATGCCGCCATCGTCGCCGCCGATCAGGTGGCGCGGATTATTGGGGTTGATCCACAGCGCATGCCAGTCGCCATGCGAGCTGCCCTGGGCGGAGCCGAAGCTCTTGCCGCCGTCTTCGGACACGATCAGCGACAGGTTGGTCTTGAACACCCGGTCGGCATTGGTCGGGTCGACGAACATCTTGGCGAAATAGAAGGGCCGCCAGACCATGTTCTGGCTGCGGTCGCGCTCCTGGAACGTCGCGCCGCCATCGTCCGAAACATACAGCGCCGAGCGCGTGTTTTCGACAAAGGCATAGACGCGCTTGGGGTTGGAGGGCGCAAACACGACCTCGGTCCGGCCCCATGGGCCCTTGGGCAGGCCCTTGTGCGTCTCGGCGGTCATCGCGGTCCAGGTCTTGCCGCCGTCGCGCGACTCCATCAGCGCGCTGCCCGAGGGCGCGTCCGGCCCTTCGCCGCCCGAACGGAAGGTCCAGCCCTTGCGCCGGAAATCCCACAGCCCGGCGATCAGCCGGCCCGGATCCGACGGGTCGATGGCGATGGTGGCGCAGCCGGTCGACAGGTTGGGGCCTTTCAGCACCAGCGTCCAGCTCTTGCCGCCATCGGTCGTCTTGTAGAGGCCGCGATCGGCCGAATCCGACCAGAGCGCACCCGGCGCGCAGACATAGACGGTGTTGCTGTCGCGCGGATCGATGACGATGTCGCTGATCCGCTCGGTGCCCGGCAGGCCCATATGGGTCCAGGTTTCGCCGCCATCGGTCGATTTGTAGACGCCGTTGCCGACCGACACCGAATTGCGGGTCCAGGCCTCGCCGGTGCCGACCCAGATGGTGTCGCGGTTATTGGGGTCGAGCTTGACGACACCGATCGACTGCACCGGCTGCTTGTCGAACACCGGCTTGAAGCTGGTGCCGCCATCGTCGGATTTCCACACGCCGCCCGATGCGGCGCCGACGAACAGCGTGATCTTGCCGTCCTTTTCCTCGCGCGCGGCGAGCGAGGCGATGCGTCCCGACATGGCGGCCGAGCCGATGTTGCGGATGCCGATCCCCGAAATGGTCGCGGAATCAAGCGGGGCCGAGGCTGCGGCTTTGGCCGCCTTGCCGGTCTGGGCGGCGGCGGGGGCGGCAACGCACAAAGCGGGGACGGCGAGCGCGACGGCAAGGCCGGTCATCGTGGCAAGGCGGCGCTCGGCCGCGGTCATGGTGATCTTGGTCATGGCGGCGGATCTCACTTGGCAGCCGGCTTGGGCGCGGCGGGGGCGGCAGGAGCGGCGAAGAACTCGGTCGGCACGTCGACATTGGCCTCGGCCGTGTCGATGGTGATGCGCGACCGCTGCGACGCGCCCTTCGGACCGTTTTCGAGCGCCATCGGGAAATAGACGCCGGCGACCTTTTCATAATCGCCGAACTCGGCCTCGGTCACCGTTTCGGCACCGCGGATGCGGCGGGTTTCGGTGACCGCGATTTCAAGGAAGGTGCCGGGATCGAGCAGATAGACAAAGCTGTCGCCGTCCTTTTCCGTGACCTTGAGCTTATAGGCGTCGGTGCCGTCAAAATCCTCGCGGCCCAGTGCCGTCACCGTCGCGCCGGTCGTGCGCGAGGCGAGCAGCACACCGTCGATGCGGCCGCTATCGGCGAGCGCGCGGGCCTCGTCGGCCGACATGGTTTCGGGGTCGCGGCGGCCCTGGAACGGGTTGATCGTCCAGCCGGACTTGCCGTCATAGGCCTGAACGACGGTCAGCCCCTGCAGCGTCGCATCGACGCGCACGGCATCTTCGCCGCCCGGCCCCTTGCGGCCGCGCGTCTCGACATAGCTGAGCATGAAATCGCCGGGAAAGCGCAGCGAGCCCTTGAACCGCAGCGTCTTGATGGCGGCAAGCGCCTCGGCCCCGCCGCGCGCGGCCAGATTGCGCGCGACCAGCTCGCTCGCCGACAGCTCCTGCGCCCATGCCGGCGCGGCCATGGCCGTCATCGCCAGCGCCGCCAGCGCGGTGCCGGCCCGGATCCCCCATTTTGCGATCATCATCCTCGTCTCCGCCTTTAACAGCCCTGAACTCGAACAGCCCTGATGCCGGCCGGCGGGCAGCGCAAAGCCTGCCCCACCGCGACCGGCGGCTGCTGATGGAAGACGATGGATGGCGGGTGGCTGCGTGCCCCGGTGTCCGGGTGCCTGTTCCTCCCCCCCTCGGCACGCTCCCCCAGCCGCCGCACCGGGACGGGCATGCCGCGCCGCCGGATTGCCCAAGCAACCATGGCCGTCGCCTGCTGGCCAGCGGGCGGACGACGAACGGACGATCCTATCGGACGAACGACATGGCGAACGCCTGTGCGCCATCCGGTGAAATGAAAATCACTTGCAATAAGCTTGACGGTGAGATCGATTCGCAATAGCGACGCGGCGCGAATAGGGGTATTGCCATGTCTTATCGTTATGATTTCCTCGCCTTGGGTTGTGTCGGTGCGATCGTGTCCGCGCCGGCGCTTGCCGCGCCGCAGACGGCGCAGCCCGCACAGCCGCCACAGGCCGAAACCGCCGCAGAAGCCAGGCCGCGCGCACTGGGCGGAGTCGTCGTCACCGATACGGTGGTCGAGGACGGCTACCGGGTCGAGCGCGCGTCCAACCCGCTGCTGCCGCAGCCGCTGCGCGACACGCCGCGCACGGTGACGGTGCTCGACAAGGAATTCCTGTCCGATGTGCAGGCGGTCAGCTTCTCCGATGCGCTGCGTCAGGTGCCGGGGATCACCCTGGGCGTCGGCGAAGGCGGGGCCGGATCGGGCGACTTCATCAATCTGCGCGGCTTTGATGCCAGCAACGACATCGCCATCGACGGCTTTGCCGACCGGCTGCAATATAGCCGCTCGGACGTGTTCAACCTCGAACAGATCGAGGTCTATAAAGGCCCGAACTCGGCGCTGTCGGGCGCGGGCGGGGCCGCCGGCCTGATCAATCTCGTCACCAAGGCCCCGCAGGGCGAGACGTTCGTGCGCGCCGAAGCGGGGCTGGGCAATCGCGACTGGAAGCGCGGCACGATCGACGCCAATGCCGTGCTCGACGGCAGCGGCAATGTCGCGGCGCGGCTCAACCTGATGGCGCATGACCAGGGGGTCGCGGGCCGTGACTTCATCTTTCAGCGCCGCTTCGGCATCGCGCCCAGCATCGGCTTTGGCCTTAACGGCCCGACCCGGCTGATCGCCAGCCTGCAGTTTCAGGAAGACGATAATCTGATCGACTATGGCGTGCCCTACCTCACCACCGGGGTGCGGCCGGCCTTTCCGATCAGCAATTATTATGGCTGGCGCAATGTCGATGGCGAGGACCAGTCGCTGCTGATCGCCACCATCCGGCTGGAACATGATTTCAGCGACACCGTGCGCTTCCAGACCGGGGTGCGCTGGGGCGAGGTCGAGCGCACCGCCATATGGTCGACGCCGCGCCCGCTCAACCCGGCGTCGCTGAACGCCGCCGCCGCCGCCATTGCCGCGGGCAACACCGCAGGTGCCGTCTATACGGCACGCGGGCCGCAGGGGCTGGGCCGGTTCAGCCGCAACGAGGTGCTGGCCGCGCGCGCGACGCTGACCCTTGACTGGCCGGTGTCGGGGCGCGGGCTGGGCAACACCCTGGTCATCGGGGCCGAGGCGAGCCGCGAGCAGCTGGACCGCGAGACGATCACCACCACCGGCCTTGCGGGCGCGCAGCGCAACCTGTTCGCGCCCACCCCCGATTTCACCGGCACGCTCAGCCAGACGCGCACCAGCGGCCAGTTCGAGAACCGGGCCGAGCGGCTGTCGGCCTTTGCCTTCGACACGGTGAAGCTGGGCGAATGGCTGCAGGTCAATCTCGGCGGCCGTTATGAGCGGTTCGACGTGACGCTGGGCGGCACCAATTATGCCGCGCTCGCTGACCGCACGACCTCTGAAAATCTCTGGTCATGGCAGGGCGGGGTGGTGCTGAAGCCGAGCGCGACGTCGAGCCTCTATGCCAGCTATTCGAACGCTCGCCAGCCGCAGACGCTTGCCGCGACCGCGACCGGCACGGTCACGACCGCGAATCTGGCGCTGCCCGCGCTCGAAAACGAGAATTATGAGCTGGGCGGCAAGATCGACCTGTTCGGCGAGGCGCTGAGCCTGACCGCGGCGATCTTCCGCACCGAACGCGTCAATGAACCGATCACCGTCGATGGCGACATCGTGCTGGCCGGGCGTCGCCGGGTCGAGGGGCTGGAGCTGTCGGCCACCGGCAACATCACCCCGCGCTGGCAGGTCTATGCCGCCTATGCCTATCTGCGCTCCGAAATCCTGCGCGCGGCCGATACGGCCTCGGTTACGCAAGGCGAGGAGCTGGCGCTGACCCCGCAGCACAGCGGCACTTTCTGGACCAGCTACACCACCGGCTTCGGTCTCCGGCTGGGCGGCGGCGTAAACTATATGGGCCGGCTGGCCACCCGCAATTCCACCGCCATCCAGGCGGCATGGGATCTGGACGATTATCTGCTCGTCAACGCGATGGCCGAATACAGCTTCACCGACAATCTGTCGGTGCAGGTCAATGTCAACAACATCGCCAACACCCGCTTCATCAACCGCATCCGCGCCAATGACAGCTATGTCATCGCCGTGCCGGGCGAGGGGCGGACCGCGGTGGCGACGCTCAGGCTGCGCTATTGATGTCAATCGGGAAGGGCCGCGATTGCGCGCGGCCCTTGCCGGTGCTAGTGCAAATGGATTGCATTTGCAGTTCTATCGGATGCATGGGCCGGGGGGCGGTCGGGCCCAAATTCGACGGGGAATGATCATGTCGCTCGACAGTGCCGGCATCACCTTTGCCCCGGCCTGGGTCGGGCCGGACGCGGATGGCGCGCTGCCCCGCTGGACCGGCTCCGATCCCGCGCGCGCCCCGGCCGCAACCGGCTGGCAGCGCAGCGCCTATGCCCCCCAGGGGCGTGCGCGGCGGCCGCTGCTGGTCGCGATCCTCGCGCTGCACGGGCTGGCGATTGCCGGGGTGCTCGCCGCCCGGGCCGAGATCGGCCGGCACAGCCTGCCGGTGCTCAAGACTTTTGACGTGACGCTCGCCGCGCCGCCGCCCCCCGATGCGCCGCCGCCACCGGCACGGGCCGATCTGGCCGCTGCACCGGTGGCGCAGCCGGCCCCGGCGGCGCTGGTCGCGCCACCGCCGCTGGTCGCGGTTCCCGCGCCTTCGCTTGCGGCCGCCCCGGCGACGCAGCCGATCGCCGCTGCCC